>NZ_JBSXMU010000076.1:0-17857 GCF_054073225.1 Teichococcus aerofrigidensis | reverse complement strand
TTCTCCCCGCGGCGAGCCGTAGCACCGTGCGCAGATCCTCGGCCAGCGCCTCGAAGCAACCTGCCGCCAACCAGCGCTGGGCCTGCTGGTACACCGCGGCCCAGGGCGGCAGGTCGTTCGGCATCCAGCGCCAGGGCGCGCCGGTTTTCACCACATAGCGCAGGCCGTTGAACACCTCGCGCAAGCTGTGCTCACGCTGTTGGGCCTCCTCGGACAGCAATGTCAGGTAGGGCGCCACCAACGCCCATTCGTCGTCGGAAACGTCAGAGGGGTAGGGCTGGCGGGCACTCATGCCGCGCAGCCTGATCGTTACCCAGCCGCAGGTCCATAACAGACTCTAGCTCAACAATATTCATTGGAAGGGCTGCCAAGTGGCTCGTTTGCCGCTGGTTGAAGATGAGTCTTTGGTGCGTATGGTCGCCAAGGAGATGTTCCAGGCGGACGGCTTTGAGGTCGTGGGAGCGGAGAGCGGTGATGACGCCATACGGCTGCTCGATGGGATGGATCACGTTGACATCGTTGTGACCGATGTGCGCATGCCCGGTTGCCACGATGGTGTCGATGTCGTGCAGCACGCCCGATCCCGCTTCCCAGAGATTCCAGTCATCGTTGTCTCAGGATATGCGGCCAACATCCGGGAGCGCCTGAAGCAGTTCGGCTCCGGCGCAGTTCTGATGGAGAAGCCCTACAGGCTGAACCGCTTGGCGGCGCTCGCGCAGATCCTAACCGGCATCCGGAGCCGGTAGTCGGCAATCAACACTTCACCGACTTGGTTATGGTCCGGCAATCAGGGACACGCGCCAGGATTCAGCAGCGGGGACGTAGCCACTACACCATCGCAGCCGCGGTCGGGACCGCCGCTATAAGCAAGCCAGTGACGCGCTAAGTGCGGCGGGAAACTAAGAAAGCCATGGGAACAGAATGATCATGTGCCGTCGAGACGGCGGCGATGTCTTTGGATCAGGCTGCGAGTGGTGCTCTGGGTTGCGGTGGCGGGCCGCGCGGTAGTTCAGGCGGCCGAGCTGGGCGAAGAGCTGCGCACCCGCGACAAATAGGACGTACGGCGTCGCACGACCGACGACACAGGCAAGGCTTCGGCGCCGCCCTCCCACTGCACCAGCAGCAGGACAGCCAGGACGCGCAGCAGTTGCCTGCCCCGGTCGGGTATGACCGCGGATGCTTACGGGAAGGGTCGCCCACGGTCATCGATCGCCGCCGTGCGCCATTGAACCGCGGCCTACTCGGCCGGAACCGGCCACCACGACGGCTTGGCCAGGTGCTAACGAACGACGTCGACGAGCAGGAAGGCCAGCAGGCTGAGCCCGGCCATGGGCAGGGCTCAGCCGAGACCCGCCGCCACCAGCAGGACCACGGCCCGTACCGGGAGCGACAGGCGCAGCCAGCCTAGCACCAGCGTCCGCGGCAGGGTGCCCGGCGCTGGACGGTTCTGCCACCACACGCGGTAGCCGTAGAGGGTGGCCCCGACCAGGCCGAGGCCCACCGCCGCCATCAGGATCTGGTTCAGCGCGCCGAACAGGATGCCCATGTGCATGTCGATGCCCCAGCGGATCAGCTTGGCGATCAGCGGGAAGGTTGCGAAGTCGGCGCGGCTGGTGACCTGCATCGAGGCCGGGTCGATGGCGACCGTGTCCACCTGGGTCGGCCAAGAACGGTCGTGTTCCCGCACCAGCCACGCCCTGTCCGGCCGGGGCAGCCGGATCTCCACCATGGGAGAGTCGATCCCCGCCGCCCGCGCCGCCGCCAGCACCTCGTCCAAACGGGCCGCCGCATCCGGCGGTGCCGCCATGTCCATGCCTTCGTGGTGCGCGTGCTCGGTGTGCTCGCCCATCGGTACCTCGGCGCCGGGCGTGAGCGCCAGGGACACCGAGGGGGTCACCCAGCCCAGGGCGCCGCGCAGGCTGTCAATCCGCCCACCGGCCCATTGCGACCAAGTCAGTCCGGTGATGGAGAGGAACAGCAGGCCGAGCGAGACGGAAACGCCGATCAGCCCGTGCAGCCGACGCGTACGCAGCCGGGCATTCTGCGGGTTCTGCCGCGACAGCCGTCCCGTGCGGCGCCAAGCCCAGAGCAGGATGCCGCCGAGCGCCACGATCCAGAGCCAGGATGCCGCCAGCTCGCTGTAGTAGCGGCCGAAATCGCCCAGCATCAGGTTGCGGTGCAGATAGCCCAGCGCGGTGCGGAACCGCAGGATGCCGCTGTTGCCGTAGACCGTCAGGTCGCCCTTCACCGCGAGCGTCACCGGGTCCACGAAGATGGCGTGGCTCTCAGACTCGCCAAGTTGCGGGTCCGAGAACATCACGCGGGTGGTGTATCCTGACCCTGTTGCGGGACGGATGGCGAAAAGGCGAGCGTCCGGTCCGGCAACGGCCTTCGCCGCTTCGGTCTGCGCAACGAGGGTCTGCGCCGGACCGATGGTGTCGGTGGTTAGTGCTTGGCGGTAGAGGACGTCCTCCAGTTGCGGCGTCACGACGTAGAGCACGCCGGTGACGGCGGCCACCAGCAGGAACGGGCCGACAACAAGCCCGACATAGAAGTGCAGCCGGGCGATGAAGGCCTTGAGGTCAGCCGCCGTCGAGGTGGCAGAACGAGTGGTGCTGCTCATCCTGCTTCTCCCGTGACAATGGGAAACGGCGGCGCAGGCGGGACAGCACGGCGGGATGCAAGCGCGTCCGAGCGCGTGTGGAACACGGCAGGCATGAAGACTTTCCTGAAAGCAGCGACGGTTCGGCCCCGAGGGACCAGGATGTCGGACGCTTCAGGTGATGGGCGGTGCGCGGGAGCGGTGGGTGCTGGGTGGCGGGCTGAAGGGCAGTTGCCGCACCGCCTCCACCATGGCCATGGGCGGCGCTGCAACAACACTGGGCTGGGGCAGCTTGGGTGGTGGGATCAGGTCAGTTCCGGCCAGGGGCCCTTGGCACATCAGGCAGCACGCCATGGACATCGGCTGCGATTCGATCGGCTTGCCGTCTGGCCCGATCCGCACCTCATGCATGCCCTCGGGCGAGCAGATGACGGTGAGTTCGCCCGCCGCGGCCATGCTGCCGAGATGCGGAAACGACCAGCCACCCCACTGCATTAGCAGCAGGGCCAGGAAGCGCAGCATCAGGCGGACTGATCGCGGCATGGTCTGTAACGCGTATCAACCCACCGGAACCTTGTCATGTGGTAAGGTTGTCCCAGGGACCATTGATGGCGGAGCTGGCCTGTGTCCCGACTCGGACATCGTTCAGGGTACCCTCAAAAGAAAGGCCACGGCCCTGAGAATGCGCCGATCGGCGAAACGTGGGTGATCAGCCCACGGCCTTCCTTCCACTGGTGTAGCAGCAGCGCTGGAGGCTCAAGGAAGGAGCCAGGTGCGGCGTCGGGCGAAAGGCGCAACGCGATCGCCGTTGTCGTGCTCGGGGCCGTCGCGAGCATCGTTCCCGCGAAACGGCACTGCATCGCTCGATGGATGTGCCCGCAGAGGATGCGCTCCACGTTCGGGTAGCGCGTGATGATGTCGGCGAGGCGTTCGCCGCCTCGGCAGTTGTATTTGTCGATGTAAGGGATGCCGCTCTCGACGGGTGGCTGGTGCATCATCACCAGGGTTGGCCGTGACGGTTCCTCGGCGAGCCTTGCGGCAAGCCAGGCGCATGCCTCGTCGGTCATATCGCCGTGGTGCTCGCCGGGCACGGTGATGTCGAGGCCCAGGATGCGCACCGGCCCGAAGGCGCCCTGCGCGAAGTGCAGCGGTCCCTCGGATGGCAGATACCCTCGGTCGCGAAAGCAGCATCGGAAGCGTTCGCGGTGGTCGTGGTTGCCAGGGATGGCAAGCAGTGGCTTCCGGATGGCGGAGAGGGCCTGACGGGCGGCGGCGTATTCCTCGGCCGTTCCCTCATCGACCAGGTCACCGCTGAGCAGCACGAGGTCCGGAGCCGGATCAAGGGCGTTCAGGTGGCGGACTGCCGCGTCAAACATCGCGTTGGAGTCCACCAGGCCCTGGTAGAGGATCCCAGGCGGCCGCAGGTGAGGATCGGATATCTGGGCGATCAGCATCCTTGCCCCCAGTGTAGGCTGCCGTCTCCGAACCCTCTCAGCCGATACCAAGCTGTCACGAGATGACAGCCGCGGTGGTTGCACGCTGCCGGGACGATCGGGGATTGGGCCAGGCCGGCAGGATCGCCGCCCGCAACGCTGCCATGGCAGGCGGTACCGGCCCGGGGCCGAAGGGATCCGCCACCTCCAGCGACTGACCGTCCTGCATGACGTAGCAGCGGTCGGCGAAGCCTTTCACCAGCCGCAGGTCGTGCGTGACGAACAGATAGGCCATGCCGGTTCGCCGCCGCAGGCTCCGCAGCAACTCCAGCACGCGCGCCTGGGTTTCCAGGTCCAGGCTGTTCACCGCCTCGTCCAGCAGTACCAGGCGCGGCGCGGGCGCCAGGGCGCGGGCGATGCAGAGGCGCTGCAACTGCCCGCCGCTCAGGCGATGCGCCAGCCGGTCCATGGCCGCCGGGTCGAGGCCGACATCCTCCAGCAGCGCGGCCACCCGGTCGCGCAGGGTGGACCGATCCAGCCCCTCGGCATGCAGCGGCTCCGCCACCACCTCGAAGGCCGTCAGGCGCGGGCTGGTGGCGCCGTGCGGGTCCTGGAACACCGCCTGGATGGCGCGGCGGGTGCCGGGCGCCATGCGGCCGCGCCGGTTCAGCAGCGGCGCGCCGTCGAACAGCACCTCGCCCGCCCAGGGCCGCTCCAGCCCCAGCGCCAGGCGGCCCAGCGTGCTCTTGCCCGAGCCGGTCGGGCCCAGCAGCGCGACGCACTCGCCGGGCGCGACGCGCAGGGAGGCCTCCCGCAACACCGGCTTCGCCCCGCGCCGCGAGAACAGCCCGCCCTGGCGGTAGCCGTGGGAGACGGCACGGAGGTCCAGCAGGCTCATGCGTAGAGCGCCAGATGGGCCGCCATCAGGGCCTGGGTGCGCGGATGGGCCGGGTCCTCGAAGAGGCGGTGCACGGGTTGCTGCTCCACGATGCGCCCGGCATCCATCACCACCACCTGGTCCGCCAGCCGGGCGATGACGGAGAAGTCGTGCGTCACCAGCAGCAGCCCCAGGCCGCGCCGCACCACCAGCCGTTCCATCAGGTCCAGCAGCTGCGCCTGCACCACGAGGTCGAGGTCGGTGGTCGGCTCGTCGGCCAGCAGGAAGTCGGGGTCGCGGCAGAGCGCCAGGGCCAGCATCACCCGCTGCAACATGCCGCCGCTGAGTTGCGAAGGGTACAGGCCGGTGACCGAGGCCGGATCGTCGAACCCGACTTCTCGCAGCAGCCCCTGCATGGCGTCGCGCGCCACGGCGCCGCGGACGCCGTCGCAGGCCAGGGTCTCCGCGAAGTGGCGGCCGATCGTCACCAGCGGGTTGAAGCCGCCGCGCGGCGCCTGCTGCACCAGCCCGACGGTCCGGCCGCGCAGCGCCGCGCGGTCGGCCGGCGCGTTGTCCAGCGCCACCATGCCGGAGATCTGCCGCACGCCGGGCGGCAGCAGGTCCAGCATGGCCATGGTCGTCAGGCTCTTGCCGCTGCCGCTGGTGCCGACCAGCCCCAGCACGCGGCCGCGCCGCAGCGTGAAGGACACGCCCCGCACCAGCAGGCGCCCTTCGGCAGCCAGGTGCAGGCCGCCCACCGACAGGCTGCGCGCGCTCAATGCACGTGGTCCGGCATGGCGGGGTCCAGCCTGTCCCGCACGGCGTCGCCCAGCAGGTTGAAGCCGATGACCGTCAGCAGGATGGCGGCGCCGGGCAGCACCACCAGCATCGGCGCGGTGCGGAAGAAGGGCCGGGCGTCGTTGATCATGATGCCCCATTCGGCGGCGGGTGGCGCCAGCCCCAGGCCGAGGAAGGACAGGCCCGCCACATGCAGCATCCAGTGCCCGAGGTCGAGGCTGGCCAGCACCGCCAGCGGCCCGGCGAGTGCCGGAAGCAGGTGCCGCCGCATGATCGCCAGGCGCGACAGGCCCGCCACTTGCGCCGCGGTGACGTAATCCCTGCCGCGCAGCGACAGCGTGATGCCGCGCACCAGCCGCGCGTACCAGGCCCAGTGCGACAGCGCGATGGCCACCACCACATTGGTCAGCCCGGTGCCCAGCGCGCCGATCATGAACAGCGCCAGCACCAGTGTGGGCACGGTCATGAAGGCGTCGCAGATGCGCATCAGCACGGCGTCCACCGCGCCGCCCAGCAGCCCCGCGACCATGCCGACCGTGCAGCCCAGTGTCAGCACCAGCAGCAGGATGGCCGCCACGGCGGCGAAGGAGGCGCGCGCGCCCCAGAGCAGCCGCGACAGAAGGTCGCGCCCCAGATGATCGGTGCCCAGCCAGTGCTCGGCGGAAGGCGGCCGCAGGCGCTGCGACAGGTCGGTCATCGCGGGGTCGTGGGGCGCGATCCAGGGCGCCAGGAGGGCGGCGCCCAGCATCAACGCCACCAGCGCTATAGCCAGGGGGACAAAGACCCGCTTCATGCCGCACGCTCCAGCCGGATGCGCGGGTCCAGCCAGGCATAGGCCAGGTCCACCAGCAGGTTGCACAGCACGAACACCGTGGTCATCACCACCACGAAGCCTTGCAGCACCGGGTAGTCGCGGTTGGAGATGGCCAGCAAGGCCCAGCGGCCCAGGCCCGGCCAACCGAATACGCTCTCCACCACCATGGCCCCGCCCATCAGCTCGCCCAGATGCAGGCCGATCGCGGTTAATGGCGGCACCATGGCGTTGAGCACGATGTGACGACCCAGCAGGGTGCGGGCTGGCAGGCCACGGGCGCGGGCGAAGCGCAGGTGAGGCTCCCCCAGCACGCCCAGCACCGAGGCGCGCACCAGCCGCAGCATGACGCTGGCCGACATGGCCGCCGTGGCCAGCGCGGGAAGGATGATGCTGGAAGGGCCGTCCCGGCCGACGGCAGGCAGCCAGCCCAGTGTCACGGCGAAGAGCAGCACCAGCAGGAAGCCCAGCCAGAAGTTCGGCACCGACACGCCGAGGAAGGTGATGGCCCGTGTCAGGTGGTCCGGCCAGCGGTCGCGGTTCATCGCCGCCCAGATGCCCAGCGGCACCCCGGCCAGGATGGTGACCAGCATGGCCGTGCCCGCCAGTTGCAGGGTTGCCGGAAGGTAGTGGGCGATCTCCTCCGTCACCGGCCGCCCGGTGAACCAGGAGGTGCCGAGATCCCCGCGCAGCGCGTCGCCCAGCCAGTGGAGGAACTGCAGCGGCACTGGACGGTCCAGGCCGAGTTCCTGCCGCGCCAGGGCGAGCGCCGCATCGGTGGGCGGGATCTGCGCCAGCCGCAGGTAGTCCAGCGCCGGGTCGCCACGGCCCAGCCGCAGCATGGCGAAGAAGCCGAAGGAGACGATCAGCAGCAGCGGCAGCAGCGTGGCCAGCCGCCGCAGGGCGAAGCCGAGCACGCTCAGCCCCGGCCGATGCGGTCGAAGGGGATGTCCGTGCGCATGTCGCCGAACGGCACCCGGCCGAGCGCGGGGTGGTGGACGACCTTGTTGGTGAAGAAGGAGACCGGGAAGTAGACGGCCTGCTCGTGCAGCGTGGTCAGCAGCCAGCGGTACTCCTCCGCGCGCCGGGCCTCCTCGGTGATGGACAGGACGGCGCCGATGCGGCGGTCGATCTCGGACTTCATCGGCAGGCCGCGCTGCGCCTGGTAATCGGCGTGCGACGGCGCGCGCATGGAGCTCATGAAGGCATGCGGGTCGTAGGGGGCGCCCCAGCTGTCGTCGAAGATCATGCCGAACTCGCCGGAGCGCTGGCGGCCGTAATAGGTGCTGGCGTCCTCGCCCACCAACCGGACGGCGATGCCGATGCGGGTCAGGTCGCCCTGCACCGCCTCGCCGATGGCCTTTTGCAAGGCGTCCGCGCCGATGAAGCAGAGGTCGAGCGTCAGTTCGCGGCCATCCTTGCTCCTGACGCGCCCACCGGCGGGCAGGCGCCAGCCCGCGGCGTCCAACCGGGCCGTCGCCGCCGCGCGGTCGAAGGCAGGCGCGCGCAGGCCAAGATCGGCATAAGGGAAGTTCCTGGCGAAGAGGGTCTCGGCGGCGGGCTCGGTGTCCAGCAGGATGTGGCGCACCAGCGCCGCGCGGTCGATGCCCTGGGCGATCGCCTGCCGGACGGCCAGGTCATCCGTCGGGAAACGCGCCGAGTTCAGCGCCAGCATCCGCGTGCCGATCGGCGGCGAGATGGCGGTGGTGAAGCGGGGGTCGGCGGCGAAACGGCGGAAGGTGTCGGCGTCGAGCTGGTCGGTGCCATAGGTCAGGTCGATCTCGCCGCTCTCCAGTGCCAATGCCCGGGCGTTGCTGTCGCCCAGCACGCGCACCAGCACCTCTTCCAGCACCGGCTTCTCGCCCCAGTACTGCTCGTTGCGGCGGAACCGGTCGTGCTGCCCGCGCGCGGTCTCGGCCAGCACCCAGGGACCGGTGCCCACCGGCGCGGCGATGCTGCCATCCGGTCGCAGCGCCGCCGGAGAGACAAAGCGCAGGGGGCGCGGGAGGGCGAGCTCCAGCAAGGCAGGGTAGTAAGGCCCCTTCAACCGCAGGCGGACCGTGCCCGGATCGATGGCTTCGGCCCCCTCGATCTGGTTCACCAGCTCCAGCCAGGCATGGCGCGCCCGGTTGCCCAGCACCGCGTTGACATTGGCCACGACGGCGGCGGCATCGAAGGGGGTGCCGTCCGTGAAGCGGACATCAGGCCTTAGGGTGAAGCGCCAGGCGCGGCCGTCTTCCTCCATTTCCCAGGCCGTGGCCAATGCCGGGAGGATCTTGCCGCCCTCGACGTAACGCACCAGGGGCTCGTAGAGCATGGACTGGGCGTACATCTGGTTGGGCGAGTAGAGGTGCGGGTGCAGCGGCCCGGCATTGGTGGGCCAGGAGAAGGTCAGCCTGCGCCGCACGTTCTGGCCGAATGCAGGGGGCAGGGCCGCCAGCGCCGCGAACCCGGACATGGCGTGCAGCATCGAGCGGCGCAGCATGGTAATTCTCGTCCTCGCAGAGAGCGCGGTATGCTAATTTCCAGGAATTCGCATATCAACCCCAGCCCGAGAGGCGGCATGCAGCGCATCACCATCACCCTCGACGACGACCTGCTGCGGGAGGTTGATGGCCTGGGTTACGACAACCGCTCGGAAGCGATACGCGACCTCGTTCGCGCGGGTCTCCAGCAGGCGGCGGAGACACGGCAGGCGGCGGGTCCCTCTGTCGGCGCGCTGGCCTATGTCTACGACCACCATCGCCGCGACCTTCCGGAGCGCCTGACGAACTCCTTCCACGACCACCATGACCTTTCGGTGGCCACCCTGCATGTCCACCTGGACCACCACGCCTGCCTGGAGGTGGCGGTGCTGAAGGGCGACGCGGCCCTGGTCCGGCGCTTCGCCGATGCCGTCAGCGCGGAGCGCGGGGTGCAGCATGGCAAGCTGCTGCTGCTCTCCCCCGCTGAGGTCAAGGCATCCACCAAGCGGCAGGCGGCCGAATGAACGTGCTCACGGGCAAGCGCCCGGCCGACCTCAAGGCAATGGGATGTGACCCGACGACCCTGATGACGCCGGACGCGGAACCGTAGCCTTAGGCTTGGCGCCACTCAGGGAACGGGTCCGGTAGCCTTGCCCAAGCCTTCGGCCCGCCCCGCATCTCGACATCTGTCAGTAGGCAGGCATCCAATGCATGGCGCAGCGCAGCCTCGTTCATCTCGACGCCGATGAAGACGATCTCCTGCCGCCGGTCGCCATGAGGCTCTACCCAATTGCGCAGCACGCCCTCACGCCATTCCGGGTCGGTCGGCCAGCGGCTCTCAGGCACGGCAGCGAACCAGAAGCCTGCGGCCTCATGCCGCCCTACCGCCCCGGCCAGTTGCCATGATCCCGCCCAGGCCATACGGCTGGCCAGCCAGAAGAAGCCCTTGGCGCGCACCACCCCGGGCATCTCGGATTGCAGGAAGCGATGGAAGCGCGCCGGATGCAGCGCCGCCGCGCGCGCCGGACGAAGCTGCGGATGCCGAACTCCTCCGACTCCGGCGGGTGGTGGCCCGCCAGCGCCTGGCTCCACCCCGCCGCCTGCTGGGCGCGGGCGAAGTCGAAACGGCCGGTCTCCAACACCGCCGCCAGCGGCACTTGGCCCAGCGTGGCCGGGATGAAGGCCGCTTGCGGGTTGAAGGTGGCCAGGATGCTGGAGAGGCGCTGCAACTCCTCCGCGCTCACCAGGTCCGCCTTGTTCACCACGATGACGTCGGCGAACTCCACCTGCTCCACCAGCAGGTCCACCAGCAGCCGGGTGTCGCCTTCGCCCGCTGTCTCGCCGCGCGTGGCCAGGGTATCGGCGGAGCCGTAGTCACGCAGGAAGGCCTGGGCATCCACCACCGTCACCATGGTGTCGAGGCGGGCGATATCGTCAAGCGACTGCCCGTTCTCGTCGCGGAAGTCGAAGGTGGCGGCCACCGGCATGGGCTCGCTGATGCCCGTGCTCTCGATCAGAAGCGCGTCGAAGCGGCCTTCCTCGGCCAGGCGCCGCACCTCCTGCATCAGGTCGTCCCGCAGGGTGCAGCAGATGCAGCCATTCGACATCTCCACCAGCTTCTCCTCGGTACGCGATAGGCCGCCGCCCTGCTCGACCAGGGCAGCGTCGATGTTCACCTCCGACATGTCGTTGACGATGACAGCGACACGCCGTCCTTCGCGGTTCGCCGGGACTTGGTTCAGCAAGGTGGCCTTCCCGGCGCCGAGGAAGCGGACAGCACGGTGACAGGCAGCCGAGGGTCGGTCGGGGATTGCGCTTGGCTCGCCATGGCGGTCAGTCCTCTTCGGCCGGGTCGATGCAGAGCAGCAGGCGCGGGTGCAAGGCGCGGCCGGTCGCATCACGTGGCATGGGTGGGGATCGGTGGATGTAGCCGTGGCCAGGCATCCCGGCCTCGCCGCGCAGGATGGCGGCGGCACCGATGGGCAGATGCTGAATGCTGGCGCGGTCGGGCAGGACGTCCCCGTCGCGCAAGCGCCGGGCTTCCGCCGCCCCGCCCGCCCGCGCCAGCCATTCGGTCCCATCGCCGCAATAGGTGCAGAGAAGGCGCAGGCGCACCGCATCGGCATGGAACAGCGCGCAGCTATCGTCCGAAACGGCTTCCAAGCGCAGGCGGACCTGCTGACTGTCCGACACCTCGGCGAACAAGTTGGCGAGGAACAGCATGTCGGCCAGCAGCGCCGGGTGCAGCGGAGGCTCAAAACCCGCGAGCGCCTGCATCACCGCGATATCTGGCTCACCTATCCCGGAACACACGAACGGCGCCTGCTGGGCCAAGCGCTGCGCATCCCGCAGAAGCGGCCTGGGCAGGTTGCGCCCTCAGACCGCGAGCGACACGGTGGGAGCGAGAATGCTGGCGAGGATGATCGGTTCGGCAGCGGCCAGCATGCGCGGCGCCTGCGGATCAGCCGACGTCAAGGCTTCTGATACCAAGGTCATTTAGTAGTTATGTTATAACATATCATTTTTTGCAAGACGGCATGGTGCTGCGGACTGGCGTAACTTCTTGAGTGGGCTGCCGGACAAGGGCTGTCAGAACTTGTACCTGCCAAGCGCCACACGATAGCCTAGGCGCCGCACCGGTCCCGCGCGAGCGGGTGAAAAGGGAACGTCGTGCGGCTCCGATCGGAGTTCAGTCGGCGGCTGCCCCCGCAACTGTTGGCGGATCACCGATGCGCCGTCTGCCCGTTGGGCAGGCCACTGGCACCCCGGTGCCGGGAAGGCAGGCGCATCGGTCAGGATTCGCGAGCCAGGAGACCTGCCGGGGCGTGGTCAACCTTCTGGACCGGCGCGGGGCGCGTCGGCGGAGCGCCTCCTCATGCAGATCCCAGCCACATCGGCTTCCATCCATCAGGCCGCGGCCAGCAGCACTGGCCGCGTGCTGGCCAGCGTCCTCGCCCTGGCCTTCGGCACCCTGCTGCTCTGGGGCGTCGGCTTCGCGCACAACGACCTGCTGCACAACGCCGCGCATGACACCCGCCACTCCAACGGCTTCCCCTGCCACTGAGCCGGACCATGATGGACCATCTCAGGCGGCTTCTGGTCGTGGCGCTGTTCGCGGGCATCCTGGCGGGCGCCGTGGCCAGCCTCGGGCACCAGTGGAACACGGTGCCCACCATCCTCGTGGCCGAGACCTACGAGCACCAGGACAGCGCCGCGCCGGGGCACGCCGACCACGCTGCCGAGGCGCACGAGCATGGCGCCGAAGCCTGGGCGCCGGAGGACGGGCTGGAGCGGACGCTCTATACCGTGCTGGCCGACATGCTGACCGGCATCGCCTACGCGCTGCTGCTGGGGGCGGCCATGTCCCTGCGCGGCGCCGTGGCGGACTGGCGGCAGGGCCTGCTCTGGGGGCTGGCGGGCTTCGCGGTCTTCACCCTGGCCCCGTCAATCGGCCTGCCACCCAAGCTCCCCGGCACGCCGGTGGCAGAACTCGCCGACCGTCAGGTCTGGTGGGTGGCGACGGCGCTGCTGACGGCGGGCGGCCTGGCGCTGATCGCCTTCACCCGGCGGCTGCCCTGGGCCGTGCTGGCCGTCATCGTCATCGCTCTCCCGCACCTCTGGGGCGCCCCGGCGGCGCCTGCCGAGGCATCGGCCGTGCCGGACGCCTTAACCCAGCGCTTCATCGCGGGGGTGACCGCAGTGAGCCTGCTGTTCTGGGCCACGCTGGGACTGGCGACCGGCTGGCTCCAGGCGCGCCTGAGCCGCGCCTCGCACGGCTGACGTCCCTACCGGCCTGATGCAGCAAGAACCTGCGTCAGGCCAACCAACCTTCAGTTCCCACCCGGCTTGCCACAGGACAGCACGAAGCTGTTCCAGATGCCAATGCGCAGCTTCTGCCGCAGCGGCGCACCCCGGCGCTGCGCCGCGTGCGGGCCGCGCGGGCGCTCCAGCCGGAAGTCGGTGAAGCCCGCCTCCTCCAGCATGGCCCGCAGCGGCTCCGGCCGCAGGCCCTGGCGAAAGAACACCTGCCGCTGGATGGCCTCGTGTGCGGCGTAGTCCACCGCCGGGCCGACGACGCCCTGGCGCTGGTTCAGCCAGTCGGACAGCCGCAGACGGAGCCGCCCGATGCGGGACAGGCGCACGTAGTCGCCGTCGGCGATGACCACCCGCCCGCCCGGTCGCAGCACCCGGAACCAGTCGCGAAAGGCCGCCGCCGGGTCCACCAGCGTCCAGACCAGGTGACGGCTGACCACGGCGTCGTAGCGGCCGTCCGGCTCGCGCGTGTCCTCGGCATCGCCCAGGAACAGGCGCAGGTCCTTGGTGCCCGCATGCTTGGCCCGGGCGCGCAGCAGCATGGCCTCGGTCAGGTCCAGCCCCGTCACCTCGCACCCCATGCCCAGCAGCACGCGGGTGACCTCGCCGGTGCCGAAGGCCAGTTCCAGCACGCGATGTGCTTCGGCACCCATGTGGCGGCGGAGCAGCGCCGCCCAGGCGTCGCGCTCCTCCAGGCTCTTCATGCCGTGGCCGGGCGACAGGTCGAAGGTCTCGGCGCGCCGGGTCCAGTATTCCCGGATCTCGTCCTTCAAGGCGTAGTTGGCACCGTGCATGCCATGGGGTTCCCTGGTGCGAGGCACCTGTCTATGCGACCTGCGGCCGGACGCCCAGGATGGAGGCGATGACATCGGTCAGTTCCGGGCGGTCCGGCGTCTCCTCCAACGACATCGTCTCCGTGCACGGTCTCGGATCGCGCAATGCCGATCTCCGCGGCCGCTGGCGGAAGCGGTTCGAGGTGTCCCGCCGATCCGTATCGGTGAGAATCTCCTCGGAACACCGAGGGAGCGATCCTCTTTAACCGGATCTGCGGTTCAGCGACTCACCCCGCCCACCATGGACCAGTGTTCAGGCCGCGAGTTCCCGCCTGATGATGTCCGCACCTGCGCTGAGTGCCTGGAGCTTGCCTCGGGCAACGCGGCGCGAGAGCGGCGCCATGCCGCAGTTGGTGCAGGGACAGAGCTTGTCCGCGTCCACGAACTGGAGCGCCTTGCGCAGGGTCGCGGCCACTTCCTCCGGGGTCTCGATGGTGTCGGTCGCCACGTCGATGGCCCCGACCATCACCTTCTTGCCGCGTACGAGCTCCAGAAGTTCCATCGGAACATGCGAGTTGTGGCACTCCAGGGAAATCAGATCGATATTGGACGCCTGGAGCTTTGGGAAGGTGGCTTCATACTGGCGCCACTCCGAGCCCAGGGTCTTCTTCCAATCCGTGTTGGCCTTGATGCCATAGCCATAGCAGATATGGACCGCCGTCTCGCACTTCAGGCCCTCGATCGCCCTTTCCAGGGTCGCGATGCCCCAATCATTCACCTCATCGAAGAACACATTGAAGGCTGGCTCGTCGAACTGGATGATATCGACCCCGGCGGCTTCGAGCTCGCGGGCTTCCTGATTGAGGATCGTCGCGAACTCCCAGGCGAGCTTCTCGCGGCTTCGGTAGTGGGCATCGAAGAGCGTATCGATCATCGTCATCGGTCCGGGCAGAGCCCATTTGATGCGCCCCTTGGTCTGCTGCCGCAAAAATTTGGCGTCCTCGACGAAAACAGGCTTCTCGCGGGACACGGCACCAACGACGGTCGGCACGCTGGCGTCATAGCGATCGCGGATCCTCACGGTCTCGCGCTTCTGGAAATCGACGCCGTTGAGGTGCTCGATGAAGGTCGTGACGAAATGCTGGCGGGTTTGTTCGCCGTCGCTGACGATATCGATGCCCGCGCGCTCCTGCTCGGCCAGAGCCAACTGGAGAGCGTCCCGTTTTCCAGCCATCAGCTCCTCGCCTTCAAGCTTCCAGGGCGACCAGAGCTTCTCGGGCTCTGCGAGCCAGGAGGGCTTGGGGAGACTGCCAGCAGTGGATGTGGGCAAAAGCTTTGTCATGAGAAGCGGCCTCGTCAGGTGTGGCATCACTCAAGCTGCGTATCGGGCGGACCATTCATCCAGAACGGCGCGATACGGCTTGATGAAGTGATCTTCCGTGAACTTGCCTTGTTCGACAGCCAGTTGGCTGCGCTCGTCCCGGTCATAGACGATCCGTGTCAGGGAATGATCCTGGTGTTGCAGGCTGGGCCGATAGCACGCGCCCGCGGCGGAATTGGCGTTGTAGATCTCCGGCCGGTAGATCTTCTGGAATGTCTCCATCGTGCTGATGGTGCCGATCAGCTCGAGATTGGTGTAGTCATCCAGCAGATCACCGAAGAAGTAGAATGCCAGCGGTGCCACGCCGTTCGGCGGCATGAAGTACCGGACCTGCAAGCCCATCTTCCCGAAATACAGATCGGTCAGGGACGTCTCGTCCGTTTGATATTCAGTCCCCAGAGCGGGATGTTGATTTGTCGTCCGCCGATAGGTCTTGTTGTGCGAGACGCTGAGGCAGATCACCGGCATCTTCCGGAAATGCTCTTTGTAGGTGTCGGAGTACACGAAACTCTTGAAGAGCTTCCCGTGCAGGTCACCGAAATCGTCCGGGATGCTGATCCCCGCACGGCCTTTGTTATGCTCGGGAAGGCGGACGCTGAAATCGTAGTCCCGTACATAGGACGAGAAGTTGTTCCCAACGATTCCGTCAATCTGCGCACCGGTCTTGCGATCGAGGATGGTCGTTTTCAGAACCTCGATGGCCGGAAAGGCGTTGCCATCCTGGCCGATCTCCAGCTCGACGGAGATGATGTCCAGTTCGACGCTGTAGCGATTGCCATCAGGATTGTCCCACTGCGCCAGGCTGTTGCAGCGGTTGTCGATCATCTGCAACGCGTTCCGCAGGTTTTGCTGACGACGATCGCCTCTCGCGAGGTTCGCGAAGTTCGTGGTGATCCGCGTACTCTCGGATGGCTTGTAGTCTTCGTCGAAACGAATGCTCTTGATGGTGAAGGTCAAGTCTCTGGTCATCGTGATGGTCTCCGGACTTCCGAGACAATGCCCGAGGCCGTTTCGCGCTCGTTCAGGTGGTGCCTGAGCTGGCTGTCAAACAAGCTCAGTCATGGGTCTTCCGCGCCGTCAGCTTGGGGCGACACCTGTCGTATGCCCGAGCGCAAACATGAAGAAAAATGGTATTCCTTCATACAAACATGAATCGGTGTCATGTCGGGGCGGTGCTGGCATCGGTGCTGAGCCGCACGATGCCCTCAGCGCGGGCGTCGGCCCGGGACGAGGTGGGCGGCTTCTCTCAGCCCTGCGGCAACACGTTAGATCTGGACGCTCCTGGCCAGATCGATGAAGCCGTCCAGATAGCTGGCAGTCTTGCCGGTGCGGTGGCCGAGATGAATGGACTTCGCGATCCCCTCGCCGATCCGCACGCCCGTCACCCCTTTGACCCCGCGCAGCAGCCAATCGGGGGTCGCGCTGACGGCGCGGCCCGAGGCTACCAGCCGCAACATCAGATCGGTCGTCTCCACCGTGCGGTGACGACGTGGCAGGGCATGGGACGGGACGAGGAACTGCGTATAGATATCCAGTCTCTCACGGGGGACGGGATATGTGATCAGGGTCTCGCTCGCCAGATCCTCGGGTGCGATCCGCTGTTTCTGTGCCAACGGATGGCTGTCGGCCACCGCCAGAACCAGTTCGTAATCGAAGACAGGCTTATACTCGACGCCTGGACGCTCGGTCGGATCCGGGGTGACCAGAATGTCGATCTCGTGGCCCAGAAGTGCGGACATGCCGCCGAACTGGAAGGCCGTGGTCACGTCGAGGTCGACATCAGGCCAGTCCGCCAGAAACGGGTCCACCACCCGCATCAGCCAATCCTGGCAGGGGTGGCACTCCATTCCCACCCGGATCGCGCCACGCCGCCCGCGGGCATAATCCTCCAGGACGACCGCACCGTTTTCGAGCTGTGGAAGAACCCGCATCGCCAGCGCCAGGAGATAGTCCCCCGCCAGCGTCAGCCGCAGCTTGTGTCCCTCGCGCTCCCAAAGTTTGACGCGGTAACGTTCCTCGAAGCGGCGAATCGCATGGCTGACCGCCGACTGTGTCAAATTCAGCCGATCAGCGGCCTGAGTCAGGCTACCGGTCCGGTCGATCTCGCGCAGGATGGCCAGGGGCTGGATATCGATCATAAGACATGAACCGTTGTCATAGACATCCTTCGTAGACTCACTTGGATGTCATACCAACTGTATCCTGTACCTCTCCGGAAAGAGGCTTTGCAGCGATGGCGCCTGGTCGCTTGGTCGAAGAATGATTACCCTCATTGACGACCACCGAACTGCTCATGAGGTCGATGCGATCTGCCGCAAGGACGGAAGCAAAACGGCTACGCCTGGAGTGTGAGTGTTTCCCCAGATGCAGATTGATGCACCCGATGTCCACTTCCAGGATCTCAGCTCGCTGTCTTCGACGTCCGAGAAGGGCGCTGAGGGGAATGTGCGAGGCTGGCCAACTGGCCTGCTGCCGGTTCTGTGGACACGAGGTTAAGATAATTTAACTCGCTCCTCGAACTCGACGGGGCTCAGATAGCCCAGTGTCGAGTGCCTGCGTCGGCGATTGTAGAAGCGCTCGACGTAGTCGAACATCCGCTCTCGCGTCATCCCTCGTCCTGTAGACCTTGCGGGCTGTCCGCTCGGTTTTCAGCGAGGAGAAGAAGCTCTCCATCGCAGCATTGTCCCAGACGTTGCCCGAACGGCTCATTGAGCAGGTGATGCCGTGGTCGGCCATCAGGCGCTGGAACTGCTCGCTGGTATATTGGCTGCCCTGGTCGCTGTGATGCAGCAGGCTGTGCGGCTTGCCTCTGCGCCAGATCGCCATGATGAGGGCATCGGTGACGAGCTGTGCCGTCATTTCCGTCTTCATCGCCCAGCCGACGACGCGCCGGGAGAACAGATC
>NZ_JBSXMU010000075.1:0-17921 GCF_054073225.1 Teichococcus aerofrigidensis | reverse complement strand
GCTCTGGCCCAGCACAGGACCCGCCACTCCCATCAACGGCAACGATAGCAGGGCCATCCGCAGAGGGCTGGCAGATGCGGAAAGTCGAATCACCAGATTGCCTCCTTGGCCATGCCCGGATCGGCCGCGCGCCGCAGACTAGGGCAGAAGCGGGTGAAGTTGAACCAGGCCCATGGGCCTGGTCCGCGAAGCGGGCCGCGAGACCTCAGAGGGCAAAGCCCGGATCGGGCGCAAATCCTGGCAGGAGAACGGTGTTGCAGTCGAAGGCTTCGGTGATGCTGAAGCTGCCGCCCAGGCGTTGCCCCAGCACCGCGACCCCGGATCGGCCGGGCAGGAGCCGGATCGTCGCGAGGCGCCCGCCCTCGGCGAGCTGCCCTACAATCTCCTTCGGAATCGACTGCACGGCGCCCTCGATGACAATAAGGTCATAGGGCGCCTTCTCCGCATGGCCGGCAGCCGGAGATCCCTGAAGGTAGTCCAGCGTGCCGGGCGTCAGGGACAGGCCGGACAAGGCCTCCCGGCCGAGAGCCAGAAGGTCGGCTTCGGCCTCGATCGCCGTCACGCGGCCGCCCATCCGACTGACCAGCGCCGCGCCGTAGGCGGTGCCGGCCGCCAGGACCAGCACGGCCTCGCCGGCGCGGACCTTGGCCAGCTGCAGAAGGCGCGCCAGCATCATGGGCTGCAGCATGACGCGGCCATGCCCGAGCGGCACATCCTCATCGGCATGGGCGCGGGCCACCATGGTGGGCGGGACGAAGAGATGGCGCGGCAGATCCGACATGCTGTTGAGGATTCGCGGATCGGTAACCTTGTTGGGGCGGAGCTGCCCGTCCACCATCCACTTGCGCGCGCCCGCGAAATCCATCGTAGAACTATCCTTGGCTGCGAGGCGCGGATCCCCTGCCCACGCCCTGGCTGGCCTTATAGGCGGAGCGCCGCACCGGGCCAAGCGCGACACTCTTGACCCGCGCGCTCCGAGACCCGATACAGCGCCGCAAGGGGCCCGATGGCAGAGTGGTGATGCAGCGGACTGCAAATCCGCGTACGTCGGTTCAATTCCGGCTCGGGCCTCCAGGCTACGCCTTCCAAGTAAGGCGCTCTAACGGAATGATTTTTGCCCCTTGCGGGCAGGGAACAGCCCCGCTATAGCGCCGCCCACAAGCTGATCCCCGATAGCTCAGCTGGTAGAGCACGCGACTGTTAATCGCTAGGTCGTTGGTTCGAGTCCAACTCGGGGAGCCATTTCACCGCCTCTTACCAAGGCGGATCAGAGACTTAAGAAGGGGGACGGTTTGCCGTCCCCCTTCATCGTCCCGCTTGGCGGAACTACCTCCAAAAAAAACCCTTCGACGGTTTGCTGGTATTCCTATCCGGAATGCTGAGGCCATCCTTACCCTAGGTAAATTCACGTAAGGGGCCTGCGCGAAACCTGTGCGGGTTACTCTATTGCTGGTGGTTGGCTGCCTTTGTCGCGCGATTGGCGCGCATGGTGCGCGACGTTTTTCAGGGCGGTAAAAACCCCTCGCGTCACGGCATGCCAAGGTGTCTATCTGCCTGTTATTCCTTGATACGCGATACGGTAAAAACTACGGTCCTGCCGCACTGGATAAGCTAAGGCGAAACGCCTCTTGATCTTTCGCTTCTGGCGATAGAGCAATTTAGGGCGATCGGCCTCCGGCCGAGCAGGGCAGCGGCTATCCGCCACCACCGACCCTTCAATCTAAATTCGGCTTGCTCTCAAGCCTCAAGGCAGCCTCGGCTAATGCCTTCGCTTTCCGCGCCTTGCCGCGTGCCATCATGTTCAGCAGCACCCGCATCTCACCGGGCAGCCGCGCCTGGCCCGAGGCGATACGGCTGAGATGGCGGACAATGTTCTCCAGCCGCCTGTCATCGCCGTAGCGGACCATCATGCGCGCCAGGCCGCGCTGGCTTTCCCCCAACTCGGCCAGCTTGTCCCGGAACCATTGCGCGCCCTCCGGCGTGCCGTGGATGGGCGGGTTGTGAAAGTGCTCTTCATCCGTCATGGCGCCGGCTCGTCAGATATTGAGGGCCTGGAGCACCGCCTTTGGCTCTCGCTCAATCACGTGCAAGTAGGCCAAAGCCGCGGCATCGGGCCTCCGCCTGCCCTGTTCCCAATCCCTCACTGTGCCGACGGGGATGCGGAAGCGCAGGGCGAATGCCGCCTGGGTCAGGCGGGTGCCAGCCCGCACCTCTCGCACGCGCTCCGCCTCGGCTTCTGCATCCGCCATCGGCAGGTCGGCTTCATCGATGGGATCGATGTGCGGTGCCAGCAGCTCCCGCACGCGGCGGAGGCTGCTCTTCCGCCGCACCACACTCAGGATCTCCGGCGGCACCTGCATTCGCCGCTTGGTAGGCTTGGTCATCGCCTTATCTCCCGCCGTGCTCGCGGCACCATCCCGCTTACGGCGGCGCCGTATGTCCGGCAAGGCAGATGGAGGTAGGTATCGCCCGCCGCATCCGCGGCCCAGCGGTTGCCCGCCACTCTAGGTACTGCCTCACTTAAGCTGCGTGACCTCGACAATGGTATCCGCGGCCTGCTGCCTGGGGTTGGGCTGAAGGTCGGACAGGTCAGCGAGGCAGCCTTCCTGGCGCGTGTGCGCGAACTGGCAGACGGACAGCCTGGACTGGAGGCGCTGATGGGGCTGCTGTTGCAGGCCCGCGATGCCGTGCGGACCGAACGCGAACGGCTGCACCGCCTGGTGCTGGCTGCGGTGCGCGAGGATGACGTCTGCCGCCGCTGGATGACGGTGCCGGGCGTCGGGCCGGTGATGGCGCTAACCTTCTGCTCGGCGGTCGACGATCCCACGCGGTTCAGCCGCTCGCGAGCCGTCGGAGCGCATTGCGGTCTGACACCGAGAGGCTACCAGTCGGGTGAGACTGATCGCGTCGGCACCACGCGTGGCGACAGTGTGATCGCCTGGACCCCTACCCTGACCTTGCAGCGGGCGAAGCAGCGATGACCTGTCGCGGATCAGCTCCCGGCTCTCCGCTGCCGTCTTGATCAGCGCGTCAGATCTGATTATCCGCAACGGCGCGCTGCGCGCGCTTGGCGGGCACAGCCTGGCCCAGCCGGACTGGGTGACTGCCGCCGCGTCGGGAGCCGGACACCTTCAGCACAGTTCCTCCCATCCTTCCGCAAAGGAGCTCAGAATGATCGAGAGACGCGCCGCACTGGCTGTTATGGCCGGCCTTGGGCTGCAGGCCTGCGCCGCTTCCGGGCGGCCGGAGAACCGGCTTGTCGAGGTCGCCTCCTTCGGCCGGCGGCAGCCCGTGGGTATCACGGTGTCTGAAACTGGACGGATGTTCGTGACCTTCCCACGCCAGAGCGGCTCCGCCGAGTTCCGCTACGCTCTGGCCGAGATGGTCCGCGGCGAGGAGGTCCCGTACCCCGATGCCGCCTGGAACAGCTACACGCCCGCGGATGCCGACAACCACTTCATGAACGTGCAGGCGGCCATCGCCCAGGGCGACGTGCTGTGGGTATTGGATGCAGTGCAGCCCTTCGGCAGCGGCACCCCTTCCGCCAGCAAGCTGATGAAGGTCGGGCTCTCGGACAACAAGGTGCAGCGGATCTACCGCTTCGAGGATATCGCGCCCGGCACAGCAGCGTTGAACGACGTGCGCGTAGATGCGCGCCGCAACCTAGCCTACCTGTCCGACCCCAAGCGTTCGGCCATCGTGATTCTGGACCTGACCAGCGGCCGCACCCGCACGGTGCTGGAGGGCTCGCGGCCGACCAGCGCCGCGCCCGGCTTCGTGCTGCACATCGATGGGCAGGACGTGATGCACACGGGGGGCAGGCCCTTCGTCTCCAACGCCAACGGCATTGCTCTGACGCATGACGGGCGCTGGTTCTATTTCCGGGCCATCAATCAGGAGAACCTCTACCGCATAGAGACGCGCCACCTGGCCGACGCGTCGCTGAGCGACGCCGAATTGCTGGCGCAAGTTCAAGATCTGGGCAAGGTCGGCGTCTCGCACGGCATGCTGGCCGACAGGGATGGCAATATCTATCTCAGCGACTCGATCCACTACGCCATCAATCGCTGGTCGCCCGATGGCCGCGTGACGCGGCTGGTGCAGGATCCGCGTCTGTCCTGGCCAGATACCTTCGCCATCGGCCCGGACGGTACCCTGTATGTCACCGCCGCGCAGATCAACCGCACAGCCGCCTTCAACGCGCAGGAGCGGGTGGAGTATCCGTACCGGCTCTACAAGGTCGTGCACTGACAGCCCGGGCCGCCTGCCCCGAAGCGGCGGCCCGCCTCAGCCCGCGCCGGCCATGGCGGCCTGAACCTTGGCCGGGCCGGACGCGGCGGGGGCGCCGCGCCGCAGATAGCGCTGGTCCAGCGCCGCGATGTCCGGGCAGCCCAGCAGGCCCAGCACCCGGTCCACCTCCTCCCGCAGGATGGTCAGGGCGCGCTCAGCCCCGGCCTGCCCGCCAGCGGCCACGCCGTAAAGCGTGGCGCGCCCAAGCATCACGGCGTGCGCACCGAACGCCACGGCTTTGACGATGTCCGCGCCACGGCGGAACCCGCCATCGATCAGCAACACCGTGTCCGGCCGCAGCGCAGCCGCCACCTCCGGCAACATCGAGAAGGCCGAGGCGGCACCATCCAGCTGCCGCCCGCCATGGTTGGACAGCACGATGCCGTCGGCGCCGTGATCCTCGGCCCGCCGCGCATCCTCCGGCGCCAGGATGCCCTTCAGCACCAGCCTGCCGGGCCAGATGTCGCGCAACCAGCCGATATCGCGCCAGCTCAGGCTTGGGTCCATCTGCCGGCTCAGAAAGGCCGCCGCATTGCGCGCCGAGTTCTGCCTCGGCGGCAGCACGTCATCCAGATTGCCGAAGCGCGGCACGCCATGCGACACCAGCACGTCCAGCACCCAGCGCGGGTGGCGCAACACGTCCAGCATGTTGCGCGCGTCGAGCTTCATCGGCGCGCGGTAGTTGCGCTTGTCCCATTCGCGGTTGCCGAAACGCGGGCAATCGGTGGTCACCACCAGCGCCTCGCACCCCGCCGCCGCTGCACGGGCCACCAGCCGCCGCGCCACCTCACGGTCGCGGAACGGGTAGAGCTGCATCCAGACGCGGCCGCCCGCCTCCGCCACCACCCGCTCCAGCGGCGTGGTGGAGACATGGCTGAGCACGAAGGGCACGCCGGCGGCGCGGGCGGCGCGCGCCAGCGCCAGGTCGGCCTCATGCGCCAGCATGCCGTTGAAGCCGGTCGGGCCGATCATGAAGGGCGAGGCCGCCTCGGCGCCCCACAGCGTCACCGCCTGGCGGCAGGTGCCCACATCCACCAGGGTGCGTGGCAGGAAGGCGGCGCCGTCGAAATCCTCGCGGTTGCGCCGCAGGCTGTGCTCATCCTCGGCGCCGCCCTCCACATACTCGAAGGCGAAGTTCGGCACGCGCCGCCGCGCCATGGCGCGCAGCTCGTCGATGCTGCAGGCGCGGCGGACGTCCCGCCCCCGGTGGAAGCGGCGCTTCACGCAGGCCCCCCGCTCATTCCGGCTCGATCCCGACGCGCTTGCCGATGGCGACGGCGCGCTTCACTTCCTCGCGGATGAACTCGCGCGTCGCATCCGGCCCCAGGTCGCGCTGCTCCAGCCCTGCCGCCTTCAGCATCCGCGCAGTGTCCGGCAGCGCCTGCGCCTTGGCGATGTCGGCGGCAATGCGGTCGACCACCGGGCGCGGCGTGCCGGCCGGCGCCAGCACGGCGAACCACACATCCATGGCGATCTCGCCCATGCCGAGCTCGGCCAGGGTGGGCACCGCCGGAAACGCCTCCTGCCGCTTGTCGCTGTCCACCGCCAGCAGCCGCAGCTCCCCGGCCTGGGCCTGGGCGGCGACGCCCGGCAGGGTGGAGACGGCGAAGCCGAGCGTACCCGCCAGCAGGTCGTTGACCACCGGCGCGGCGCCCCGATAGGGCACATGCACCGCCTTGCCGCCGATTTTCTGCAGCCACATCTCGGGGATCAGATGCGGCGTCGAGCCGTGGCCGGGCGAGCCGAAGGTCAGCTCGCCCTTGCCCTGACGTACCGCCCTGGCCAAGTCCTCCATCGAGCGGATCGGCGACTTCGCCGGCACCACGAAGGCGTGCGGCGTCGCCGCCACCAGCGAGACCGGCTCGAAATCGGTCACTGGGTTGTAGCTCATGCGCCGGAACATCGCGACGTTCAGCGCGTGGGTCAGGATGTTGCCGAGCCCCAGCGTGTAGCCATCCGGCGCCGCCCGCGCCACGGCCTCCGAGCCGATCATGCCGGACGCGCCCGAGCGGTTCTCCACCACCACCGGCTGCCCCCAGGCGGTGGACAGGTGCTGCCCCAGGATGCGCGCCGGCGGATCGGCCGAGCCACCCGGCGGGAACGGCACGATCAGCCGCACGCTGCGGCTTGGAAAGGCCTCCGCCGCGCGCAGGCGGGGCGCCAGCAGCAGCGCCGGGGTTGCCGCCAGAAAGGCGCGGCGGCGCAATGGGTTGAAGGGAGCGGTTTCGCTCATGCTTTCTTGTCCTCCCGCGTGAAGTCGCGATCCTTAACGTCCGGAGAAGCGCGGCCTCCGCTTCTCCATGAAGGCGCGGCGGCCCTCGGCGTAGTCGTCGCTGTCGAAACAGGCCCGCTCCAGCGCATCGAGCCGCCCGGGCTGCCGATCGGCGGGGTCGAGGCACCAATCATCGACCGCAGCCTTGCAGGCCCGCAGCGACAGTGGCGCGTTGTCGCACAGCGTTACCAGCAATTCCTCCACCGCCGCCGGCAGCCCGCCGGCCGGAACCAGCCGGTCCACCAGCCCGAGGCGGAACGCCTCCCCGGCCTCCAGCCGCCGGGCGGTGAACAGGATGTCCTTGGCCGCTGCGGGGCCAACGATGTCCACCAGCCGCCGCAGCCGCAGGTGGTCGTAGGCGATGCCGAGCCGGGCGGCGGGAATGCCGAAGCGCGCATCCTCCGCCGCGACGCGGAGATCGGCCTGCAGGGCCAGGCCCAGCCCGCCGCCGATGCAGAAGCCCTCGATCATAGCGATCAGCGGCTGCGGCAGCGCGCCCAGCCCGTCGAACGCCTCATCCGCCGTGGCCTTGTAGCGCTGCTCGGCCTCGGCGCTGGCGCGCGCATCCTCGAACTGGCCGATATCGGCCCCAGCGGCGAAGGAGCCGCCCGCGCCGTACAGCACCACCGCGCGGATCTCCGGATCGGCGCCAAAATCGCGCGCCGCGCGACCCACCGCCTGCCACATCTCCAGCGACAGCGCGTTCCGCTTCGCCGGCCGGTTCAGCGTGATCCAGCCGACCGCGCCGCGCCGCTCCACCAGAACGGCATTTTCCATGGTCGCGCTCATGCCACCGCCTCCGGCATGCGGATGATGCCCTGCTCGCGCAGCCGCTCCAGCGTCGCGGTGTCCAGCCCGGCCTCGCGCAGCACCGCCGCCGTGTCCTCGCCGAGCCGCGGCGCCGGGCCGCGCGGCACGGCCGGGGTGGCGGAGAATTTCAGCGGGCAGCCGAGCGCCGGCACGGGGGCGCCGCCATCGGGATGCGCCACCTCCACCACCATGTTGCGCGCGCGGGTCTGCGGGTGCTCCAGCATCTCGCCCACCGAATGCACCGGGCCGCAGGGCACGCCGGCGGCATCCAGCCGCGCCAGGCAATCGGCCCGCGTCAGCCGCGCGAAGACCGGCTCCAGCGCGGCGATCAGCGCCGGGCGGTCGGCGATGCGCAGCGCGCTGGTCGCCCAGTGCGGATCGGCGCCGATGCCGGCTTCCTCGTCCAGCGCCCGCATGGCGCGGCGGAACAGCCCGTCGCTCTGCGCGCCGATCACGATCCAGCCATCGGTGCAGGCAAAGGCCTGGTAGGGCGCGCCCAGCGGATGCGCCGAGCCGAGCGGGCCGGGCGAGACCCCAGTGGCCAGCGTCATCGCCGACTGCAGCACGGTGTGCATGATGCCGGCCTCAATCAGCGAGGTTTCCACCCGCTGCCCCTGCCCGGTGCGCAGCTTGTGGGCATGCGCCGCGACCACGCCGAGCGCCAGCAGCATCCCGGCCGTGGTGTCGGTGACCGGCGCGCCGACCTTGACCGGCGGGCGGCCCGGCCCCTCGCCGGTGATACTCATCAGCCCGGTGAAGGCCTGGGCGATCAGATCCAGCCCGGGGCGCTGCGCTTCCGGCCCGGTCAGGCCAAAGCCGGAGACGCTGGCATAGATCAGCCCGGGATTCTCGGCCCGCAGCGCCTCATAGCCGAGGCCGAGGCGCTCCAGCGTGCCGGGGCGGAAATTCTCGATCAGCACGTCGGCGCCGGCGCAGAGCCGCTTCAGCGCCCGCAACCCGTCCGGCTGCTTGGCATCGATGGCGACGCCGCGCTTGCCACGGTTCAGTACCAGAAAGGAGGCGGCCTCGCCCCGCATCTCGGGCGGGCTCATCTGGCGGACGTCGTCGCCCTCGGGCAGGCGCTCCACCTTGATCACCTCGGCGCCGAGATCGCCCAAAAGCAGGCCGCAGACCGGCGCCGCGACATACATGGACAGCTCGACCACCCGCAGCCCGGCCAGCGGGCCGGTGCGCGGCGGGTCGTTCTGCGGACGCGGCACGGCCGTGGACATCTCGTTCAAGCGGCGATCCTCCCTTTCGGCCGGCTTCGCGCCAGGCCATTGCGACAACGAGGCTAGGTTTGCCGCGACAGGACGACCAATAGTATCTCGGGATACCCCGATCGCGTTCGGGGTCAGGGAAGGAACGGGGATGGATCTGAACCGCCTGCGCAGCTTCGCGCGGATCGTCGAGCTGGGCGGGCTGAACCGGGCCTCCACCGACCTCAACATCGCGCAACCGGCGCTCAGTGCCCATGTGGCGGCGCTGGAGGCCGAGCTTGGCGTCAGGCTGCTGCTGCGGCTGCCGCGCGGGGTGGAGCCCACCGAAGCCGGCCGGCGCCTGCACCAGCATGCGCGGGCGGTGCTGCGCCGGCTGGAACAGGCGCGCGACGATGTGCGGGCGGAGGCCGGCTCCGGCCCGGCGGGCACGGTGGCAATCGGAATGCCGCTGAGCACCGCCAACGTACTTGTCCTGCCGCTGATCCGTGCCGTAGCGGCCGCACTGCCGCAGGTGGTACTGCAGATCAACGTGCTGCAGAGCGCCGATATCGGCGACCTGTTGCTGACGGCGCGGCTGGACCTGGCGCTGCTGTTCCCCGAGGCGCCGCTGCGCGGGCTGCGCACCCAGCCGCTGCTGCTGGAGCACCTGCTCTGGGTGCCGCCCGGCGGCGGCGCGGTGGATGGCGCGGTTCCCGGGACGCCGGCCGCCACACTGCGCGAACTTTGCGGCGTGCCGCTGCTGCTGCCGCGCCGGCCGAATGGGCTGCGGGAGCGGGTGGAGGCGGCCATGGCGCGCATCGGCGCCGCGCCGCGCATCCTGGCCGAGCTGGACGCCCTGCCCTCGATCCGTGCCGCCGCAGTGGAAGGGCTGGGCGGCACGGTGGTGCCCTGGTCCGCACTGCACCATCCCGGCCAGAGCGGCGCGCTGCACGCCCGGCGCTTCGCCGATGCGCCCGAACTCCAGCGGCAGCTCGCGCTCTGCGATGCCGGTGAGGCGGCGCTGGCGCCGGCCGTCGCGGCCGTGCGCGAAACCCTGATCGAGATGGTCAACCTCCTCGTGACGGGAGGCGAATGGCAGGCGGTGGAACCGCTGTGACGCGGGGGCTCAGCCGGGCTCGCGCGCGATGAAGGGCCGCGCCGCTTTCAGCGCCGGGTCACAGGCCGGCACCTCGGCCTGCAGCACCGCCTCGTAGCTGGTCAGGCCGGTCCAGAGCCGGAAGGCGGTGGTGATGCCCTCCCACGGATTCTCCGTGTAGAGCGCCCCCAGCGTGGTGTGGGCCGCGGCCACGCAGGAAGAGACGCCCTGTATCACCGCCGCCGGCGCGCCAAGCCCGCCCAGCCGGGCGCTTAGCTCCGCCTGGGCGGGCTCGATGATGAGGACATTGACCAGCAGCAAGAGGAAATCACCGAACATCGAAAGGCTTTCCTGTAGGAGGAGCAGGCATGGGCCCGGCGCTGCCCGTTGCCGGATAAGTCCGGCCCCGCATGGCGGCGGTGTTTCACGGATGCCCGCGCGGGCGTCAAGCTGAACTACGGCGTTGCCGCGCGCGGCGGACTCAACGGAGGCACCGCAGCGGCAGCCGTCCGGTATCCTTCAGCTTGTCCAGAACGATGGAGGAGCGGACGCGCGCCACGCTGTCATGCGCTAGCAGCGTCTCGTTCACCAGCAGCGACAATCCCTTCAGGTCGGGGACGATGGCCTTCAGCAGGTAGTCGGTGTCGCCCGTCATGGCATAGGCTTCCTGAATTTCCTCCACCCGCGCCAGTAGCTCGCGGAAGCGGCGAGAGTTGTCGCCGCTATGGGCGGTCAGCGTTACCTGCACGAAGGCGAGTACGTGCAGGCCGAGGGCTTCCGCCTCAAGCTCAGCCCGGTAGCCGCGGATCAGCCCGGCAGCCTCCAGCGCGCTGCGCCGGCGCGAGCATTGCGACGCCGACAGCCCGATGCGCTCGCCGAGCTGCTGGTTGGTCAGCCTGGCATCTTCCTGCAGCGCCGCGAGCAGGCGGAGGTCGAACCCGTCCAATGAAGGCGTTTCATGCATCCTATCCGACTTTCATGCGCAGATCGTGCATAGTCACCGTTTGGGCGCCTTGTTTTGCACGCACATTGCGCCTTCATGGCACTAGCCTTTCAGCCAGTCCAAGATAAAAGGAAGGCATCCCATGGGTCCGTTCCCGCACGACGCGCCGTGCCAGACCATCAGCGAACACAACCCGGCCGGCACCGACGGCTTCGCCTTCGTCGAGTACGCCCATCCCGAGCCGGAAAAGCTGCACGCGCTGTTCCGCCAGATGGGCTTCACCGCAGTCGCGAAGCACCGCTCCAAGGCCGTGACACTGTACCGCCAGGGCGACATTAACTACCTGCTGAACGAGGAGCCGGGCAGCCATGCCGTGCGCTTCTCGGACTCGCACGGCCCCTGCGTGCCCTCCATGGCCTTTCGCGTGGTGGACGCGCAGCACGCCTACAAGCGCGCGCTGGAGCACGGCGCCGAGCCGGCCGATCCGGCGGATGGCGTACCGACCATGAACCTGCCGGCCATCAAGGGCATCGGCGGCAGCCTGCTCTACTTCGTGGACAAGTATGGCGCGCAGGGCTCCACCTATGACGAGGAGTTCGAGTGGCTGGGTGAGCGCGAGGCCACCCCGCGCGGCGCCGGGCTGTTCTACATCGACCACCTGACGCACAATGTTTTCCGTGGCCGCATGGATGTCTGGTACGAGTTCTACAACAAGATCTTCAACTTCCAGCAGATCCGCTACTTCGACATCAAGGGCGAGTACACCGGCCTCTTCTCCCGCGCGCTGACCAGCCCGGATGGCCGCATCCGCATCCCGCTGAACGAGAGCGCGGACGATGAGAGCCAGATCGAGGAATACCTGCGCGAGTACAAGGGCGAGGGCATCCAGCACATTGCCTGCGGCTGCAACGACATCTACGGCACCATCGAGGGGCTGCGCGAAGGCGGGCTGACCTTCATGCCCTCCCCGCCCGAAACCTATTACGAGAAGGTCGATGCCCGCCTGCCCGGCCATGGAGAGGATCTGGCGCGGCTGAAGAAGAACGGCATCCTGGTGGATGGCGAGGGCGTGGTGGAGCACAAGAAGGCGCGGCTGCTGCTGCAGATCTTCTCGGGCAATGTGATCGGCCCGGTGTTCTTCGAGTTCATCGAGCGCAAGGGCGATGATGGCTTCGGCGAGGGCAATTTCCGTGCCCTGTTCGAAAGCATCGAGGAGGACCAGGTGCGCCGCGGCGTGATCGGCGGCAAGCAGCCGGCTGACGCCGCGGAGTGAGGCCTAATCCGCGCCGCCGCCGGACAGTTCCTCCGTGCGGCGGCCGATCTTCTGCAGGATAACCGCGAGCTGGCGCTGCTCCGACTCTGTCAGGGCGGCGGACAGCGCTTCCTGCATCTCCCGCGCCAGCGGCACGATCTGGCGGTAGATGGCGTGGCCCGCGCCGGTCAGCTGCAGGATCTGCGCCCGCTGATCCTGCGGGTGCACGGCCCGACTCAGCAGCGTCTTGTCGGCCAGGCGGATCACGGCGCGGCTGACGCGCACCCGGTCCATGCCGGTCTGCTCGATCACCTGCTGGGTGGATAGGGCACCGTGCTGCCCGACCACCGCCACCACGCGCCATTCCGGAATGCTGAGCCCGAAGCGTTCCTGGTAGCGCGTGGCAAAAAGACTGCTGACGGCCTCCGTCACCACCGAAAGCCGGTAGGGCAGGAAGTCCTGCAGGATGAGCGGTACGGTATCGCGGTTGCTTTCGGGCATGCTTTCGCTTTTCATCTCATATGATACGATATAGAACGGCCGGTGGAGGTTGCAAACAGCCGCCGCACCCGTGGGAGGACAGAGGATGAATGTTTCCCTGAGACCCGGCACCGCCGCCAGCCCGGCCGCGGCCGCCAACGCGCCGGGCTATCTTTCCGGCTTCGGCAATGGGTTCGAGACTGAGGCGCTGCCCGGCGCCCTGCCGGTCGGGCGCAACTCGCCGCAGAAATGCGCCTACGGGCTTTATGCCGAGCAGCTCAGCGGCTCCCCCTTCACCGCGCCGCGCGCCACCAATGAGCGGAGCTGGCTGTACCGCATCCGCCCCACCGTCACGCATTGGGGACAGTTCCGGAAGATGGATGCCGGGCTGTGGCGCACCGCCCCCTGCGCCGAGACGGACATGCCGCTAGCGCCACTCCGCTGGGACCCGATCCCGCTGCCGGACACTTCCGTCAGCTTCCTGGAAGGCATCCACACCGTCACCACCGCCGGCGATGCCGGGGCGCAGGCCGGTATGGGCTCGCACGTCTACCTCGCCACCCGCTCCATGCAGGACGAGTATTTCTACAACGCCGATGCCGAAATGCTGTTCGTGCCGCAGCAGGGCTCGCTGCGGCTCTGGACCGAGTTCGGCATCATCGACATCGAGCCGGGCGAGATCGCCGTGATCCCGCGCGGCGTGAAGCTGCGTGTCGAGCTGCACAATGACGCGCCGGCGCGCGGCTATCTCTGCGAGAATTACGGTGGTGCCTTCACCCTGCCCGAGCGCGGCCCGATCGGCGCCAACTGCCTGGCCAATCCGCGCGACTTCCTGACGCCCGTGGCCGCCTATGAGGAGCGCGACACCCCCGCCACCATGACGGTGAAGTGGGGCGGCAATCTGTGGCAGGCGGAGCTGCAGCACTCGCCGCTGGACGTGGTGGCCTGGCACGGCAATTACGCGCCCTACAAGTACGACCTGCGCCGCTATTCCCCGGTGGGCCCGGTGCTGTTCGACCATGCCGACCCGTCGATCTTCACCGTGCTCACCTCGCCTTCCGAGACGCCGGGCACCGCCAACATCGACTTCGTCATCTTCCCGGACCGCTGGCTGGTGGCCGAGAACACCTTCCGCCCGCCCTGGTACCACATGAACATCATGAGCGAGTTCATGGGGCTGATCTATGGCGTGTACGACGCCAAGACCGGCGGCGGCTTCGTGCCCGGCGGCTTCTCCCTGCACAACACCATGCTGCCGCACGGACCCGACATGAACGCCTTCGAGGGTGCCAGCAATGCCGAGCTGAAGCCCCACAAGCTGGAAGGCACGCTGGCCTTCATGTTCGAGACCCGCTTCCCGCAGCGCGTCACCCGCTTCGCCGCCGAGGCGCCGCAGTTCCAGCAGGACTACGCGGGCTACGGCGCCGGGCTGCAGAAGCATTTCGACCCCACGCGCCCCTGATACTGGCCTCCGAGGAGCACGACCTTGAGTGATGACTTGCCGCCGGCCCGTGCCGCCATCGACGCCACCCACGACCCGGCGCTGCGCTGCTGGGTGGCGGGGGCCGACGGGCACGCCGACTTCCCCATCCAGAACCTGCCCTTCGGCCTGTTCACGCCGCCGGGCGAGAGCACGCCGCGCGGCGGCGTCGCCATTGGCGACAGCATCCTCGATCTGGCCGCCGCCGCGGCGGCGGGTCTGTTCACCGGCGCGGCGGAGCAGGCGGCCGCCGCCGCCTCCGGCCAGACCCTCAACGCGCTGATGGCGCTGGGCGCCGGCCCGCGCCGCGCGCTGCGGGCGCGGCTCTCCGCCATCCTGGCCGAGGGCAGCGCGGACCGCGACAAGGCCGCGCCATGCCTGCACGACGCGGCCGGTTGCGTGCTGCATCTGCCGGCGCGCATCGGCGACTACACCGATTTCTATGTCGGCATCCACCACGCCACCAACATCGGCAAGGTATTCCGGCCGGACAACCCGCTGCTGCCCAACTACAAGTACGTGCCGATCGGCTACCATGGCCGCGCCTCCTCCGTGCGCGTCAGCGGCACCGCCGTGCGGCGCCCGCTCGGCCAGCTGAAGGCACCGGAAGCCGATGCCCCGCGCTTCGCCCCCTGCGAGAGGCTCGATTACGAGCTGGAGCTGGGCGTCTGGATCGGCCCCGGCAACACGCTGGGCCAGCCGATCCCGGTGGCGGAGGCCGAGGCGCATGTGGCCGGCTACTGCCTGCTGAACGACTGGTCGGCGCGCGACATCCAGGCCTGGGAATACCAGCCGCTGGGGCCCTTCCTGGCGAAGAATTTCGGCAGCACTCTGTCCCCCTGGGTGGTGACGCCCGAGGCGCTGGCGCCCTTCCGCATGGCGCAGCCGGCGCGCCCCGAAGGCGACCCTGCCCCCCTGCCCTATCTGCTGGACCAGGCCGACCAGAACGGCGGCGCCTTCGGCATGGCGCTGGAGGTGCTGATCCAGACGGCGCAGATGCGCGAGCAGGGGCTGCCGCCGCACCGCCTCGCGCTGTCCGACACGCGCCACATGTACTGGACCGTGGCGCAGATGGTGGCGCACCACACCAGCAATGGCTGCGACCTCAATCCGGGCGACCTGCTCGGCTCCGGCACCATCTCCGCGCCCGGGCCGGAAGGCGTCGGCAGCCTGCTGGAGGCCACGCGCGGCGGCCGCGAGCCCATTGCCCTGCCCTCCGGCGAAACCCGGCGCTTCCTGGAGGATGGCGACGAGATCATCCTGCAGGCGCGCGCCCGCAAGGATGGCGCCGCCGGCATCGGCTTCGGGGAATGCCGCGCCCGCATCCTGCCCGCCGCCTGAAGCGCTGCCTGAATCGCTGCCGGTCCCAGAAGGATCGGTCCGAGAAAGACCAGTCCAAGAAAGAAACGTCCATGCCGAATGCCACCCTGTCCCGCCGCGCCCTGGCGCTGAGCGCGCTCGGCGCCGCCCTGTTGCCGCGCGCGGCGCGCGCCGCCTGGCCGGAAGGCCCGGTGAAGTGGATCGTCGCCTATGCGGCCGGGGGTGGCAGCGACACGCTGGCGCGGCTGCTGGCGGCGCGCATGGCGGAGGGCCTCGGCAAGCCGGTGGTGATCGACAACAAGCCCGGCGCCGCGACCAACATCGGCGCCGAGGCCGCCGCGCGCGCACCGGCGGATGGCTACACCACCCTTACCGCCGATAACGGCACGCTGGTGTTCAACCCTGCCCTGTTCCGCCGCCTGCCCTACGACCCGGACCGGGATTTCCGCCCGGTCGGCGGCATCGCCCGCTTTCAGCTCGTGCTCGCGGTGAAAAAGGACTCCGCGCTGCGCGACATCGGCGCGCTGCTGGCGCAGGGCAAGGCGCGGCCGGAGAGCATCGACTACGCCTCGCCGGGCATCGGCTCGCCGCATCACCTGGCGATGGAGCGGCTGGCCCGCAGCATCGGCGCGCGCTTCTCGCACATCCCCTATCGCGGCGCCGCCCCGGCGCTCAACGACCTGCTCGCCGGGGTGGTCGAGGCCACGGTGACCGACACGGTGGCGGGCGGCGAGGCGCTGCGTAGCGGCATGGCGCGCCCCGTGGCGGCGTTCTCGGCACGCCGTCACCCTGGCTTCCCCGAGCTTCCCACCATTGCCGAGGCCACCGGGCTGCCGGATCTCGAAGCCTATGCCTGGCAAAGCCTGATGGTGCCGCGCGCGACGCCCGATGCCGTTGTCGCCCGCCTGGCGACCGAGCTGGGCACCGCCCTGGCCGATGCCGGCATCCGGCGCAAATTCTCCGAGATCGGGGTGGAGCCGCTGCCGGCCTCGGCGGAACAGGTGCAGGCCATGATCACGGCGGATCGGGCCATCTGGGTTCCGCTGATCCGCGACCTCGGCATCACACTGGACTGAACCATGAAGCTGCACGGCTATTTCCGTTCCTCCGCCGCGTGGCGGGTGCGCATCGCGCTGAACCTCAAGGGCCTGACGGCCGGGCAGGCGTTTCACCACCTGCGCCATGGCGGGCAGCGGGCGCCGGAGTTCCTGCGGCTCAACCCGCAGGGGCTGGTGCCGGCGCTGGAAACCGACAGTGGCGCGGTGCTGACGCAATCCCTCGCCATCTGCGAATGGCTGGAGGAGGGCTGGCCCGCGCCGCCGCTGCTGCCGCCGGGGCATGACGCGCGCGCCGCCGTGCGCGCCTTCGCCCTGGCCATCGCCTGCGACATCCACCCGGTGCAGAACCTCAAGGTGCTGTCCCGCCTGCGCGGCCTCGGCCTGCCGGAGGAAGCGGTCACCGCCTGGGCGCGCGACACCATCGCCGAGGGGTTGGCCGCCTGCGAGGCGCTGCTCGCCGGTCAGCCCGGCCCATTCTGCTTCGGCGAGGCGCCGGGCCTGGCCGATCTCTGCCTGGTGCCGCAGCTCGGCAATGCGCGCCGCTTCGGTTGCGACCTTTCGGGCCTGCCCCGGATCGGCGCCGCCGAGGCGGCCTGCGCCGCGCTTCCGGCCTTCCGGGACGCGGCGCCGGAGCGGCAGGCCGATGCCGAATGACGGGCAGCGTCCTTGACGCCGCCTGACTGGGTCACCCTGCGGATCTTTCTGGCCGCGGTGGAACTCGGCAGCCTCAGCCGCGCCGCCGAGCAGTGCGGCATCGCCATTTCCGCCGCCGCCCGCCGGGTGCAGGATCTGGAAGCCGATTGCGGCGTGCCGCTGCTGGAACGCAGCGCCCGCGGCGTCCGGCCCACCGCCGCCGGCGAGCGTCTGGCGCGGCATGCGAGCACGCTGCTCGACCAGGCCGGGCGGCTGTCGGACGACCTGCGCGCCTTTGCCGGCGGCGGCAGCGGCAGCGTCCGGCTCTCGGCCACGACGTCGGCCCTGTCCGGCCACCGTCTGGCCGAGGACCTCGCCGCCTTTGCCGCCGCCCGACCTGGCATCTCTGTGGAGCTGCAGGAGGAAACAACGCGGCCGATACTGGACGCGCTGCTGCAGGGCCGCACCGATCTCGGGATCATCACCAGCGGCGTGCCGCTGCCGGCCGGACTTGAGGCGGAGCTCTGGCACACCGACCGATTGCTGGTACTGCTGCCGGCCGGGCACCGCTTCGCGCGCCACGCCCAACTCGGCTTCGCCGATGTGCTGGCGGAGCCGCTGATCGGCGTGCAGGCGGGCGGCGCCCTGGCTCTGCTGCTCGAGCAGGAGGCGGCTTTGCTGGGGCGGGCGCTGCATTACCGCTTTCGCGTCGCCAGCACGGATGCGGCGCGTCGCCTGGTCGCCGCCGGCCACGGGCTGACGGTGATGCCGGACGGCGTTGCCGGGCCGTATCAGACCGCCCTCGGCCTGCGCGGCGTGCCTCTGGCGGAGCCCTGGGCCAAGCGGCAGCTGCGGCTGGTCTCCCGGCCCTCCTGCCTGCTGCCTCGCGCGGTGCGCCTGCTGTTCGACCACCTGAACCGCTCGGCCGATGCGCCGCCCTGAGAATGCCGTGGGTCATCAGCTCCGGCGCTGCCGCGCCCGGTACGCAGGGCTTGCCCGGCTGAAACACGAGAAAGCATGAGAGCTCCCATGGCGATGCGGAAAGTCTACCCGGATGCCAAGGCCGCGCTGGAAGGCGTGCTGCGCGA
>NZ_JBSXMU010000074.1:0-18413 GCF_054073225.1 Teichococcus aerofrigidensis | reverse complement strand
CCCCCCCCCGCGCGCGCCCGCCGCCCCGGGGGGGGGGCGGGCGGGGGGGCCGGCGCCGTCAGGGCGTGATGAGGATCGCCCCCTCGGCACGGCGCTCCTCCGCCGCGCGATGCACGTCCACGATCCGGTCGAGCGGGAAGCGTTGGCCGACATCCACCTTCACGTGCCCCTTCACGATCGCGTCGAAGAGATCGGCCGCATGCGCCCGCAAGGCCCCCTCCTCGGCATTGTGCGGGAAGACCGAGGGGCGTGTCAGGTACAGCCCGCCCTTCTGGCCCAGCAGTTCCGGATCGATGGCGGGCGCCGGCCCCGAGGCGTTGCCGTAGCTAACCACCAGCCCGAAGGGCGCGGCGCAGTCCAGCGACTTCAGCAGCGTGTCCTGGCCCACCGCGTCATAGACGACGCGCGCCTTCCGGCCGCCCGTCGCCACCAGGAAGGCTCGCGGCCAGTCCGGGTCGTTCAGGTCGATCACCGCCGCGCAGCCGGCCGCCAGGGCGGCCGGCGTCTTGTGCGGCGATCCAGTCGTGCCGATGACGGTCGCGCCCAGGGCAGTCGCCCAACGGGTCAGGATCTGGCCGACGCCGCCCGCCGCCGAATGCACCAGCAGCAGGTCACCCGGCGCGACGGCGTGGGTGGCGCGGAGCAGGTACTGCGCCGTCATCCCCTTGAAGAGCAGCGTGGCCGCCGCCTCGTCCCCCACTGCCTCCGGCAACTTCACAAGCTTCGCCGCCGGGACGTTCCGGCGATCGGCATAGGCGCCGACCCCGGCGTTCATGTAGGCGACCCGGTCGCCCGGCCCGATCCCGGACACGCCGGGGCCGACCGCCTCGACAACGCCGGCCGCCTCGAAGCCCAGGCCCGTCGGCAGGGGGAGTTTACGGATGCCTCTGCGCTGATAGATGTCGATGAAGTTGAAGCCGATGGCGCTGTGCCTCAGCCGCGCCTCGCCCGCCGCCGGGGGGGCCAGATCCTCCTCGACGATCGTCATGACCTCGGGCGGTCCGAACGCCCTGATTTCGACGCGACGACATCTCACCATCTCCGCCTCCCGGCCCGAGGCCATGCAGGGCCTCCTGTTGTCCTGGCCGCGCAGGGTAGGCTATGCGACAGGGGAGATAATGTGGCCGGTACGCAAATCATTCGTGCAGATCCCGCAGGAATTGCTCGAGCCCGGACGGCTCGAGGAGCTGGCCGCCTTCGTCGCCGTCGCCGAGGCCGGAAGCTTCACCGCGGCGGCCGGCCTGCTGGCCCGCGACGCCTCCGTCCTCTCCCGCCGGGTCAGCCAGCTTGAGCGGCGGCTCGGGGTCCGGCTGCTCTCCAGGACCACGCGGCGCGTCAGCCTGACCGAGGCCGGGGCGACCTATTGCCGCCGTGTGCAGAGCCTGCTCGACGAGATGGCCGACGCCAACCGGGAGGCCAGCGACCACGCCGCGAGCCCGCGGGGCACCGTCCGCGTCGCGCTGCCGGTGACCTTCGGGCAGCACTGGATCGCCCCGCTGCTTCCGGGCTTCCTGAGGCGGCATCCGCAGATCCGCATCGAGGCCCGCTTCTCCAACCACCTGGTCGACATCATCGCCGAGGGCTTCGACGTGGCAATCCGCGTCGTCGCCACGCCGCAGCGCGACAGTTCCCTGACCGTGCGGCACCTGGCCTCCTACCGGACCATCCTCGTCGCGGCACCGGATTATCTCGCCGGCCGTGGCGCGCCGCGGGTACCGGCCGAGCTGGTCCGTCATGCCTGCCTCGGTTTCACCGGCCACGCCGCATGGCCCGACTGGGTGCTGGTGAAGGACCGGCGGCGGCAGACCGTGCGTCCGCCCTACAGCCTCACGGCGGACTATTCCGAGGCCCTTCTGACAGCGGCCATCGGGGGCGCCGGCATCGCCTTCATCGCCAGTTGGCTGGCGGGGCCGGCGCTGAAGGCCGGCCAGCTGGTGGAGGTCCTGCCGGGCTGGAGCGGCCCCGAGGGCGGCGGTGTCCACGCCGTCCTGCCGCCCGGCCGCATGGTGCCGGCCAAGACGCGCCTGTTCGTGGAGGAGGTGGCGCGCGCCATCCGGCTGAGCTGGACGGGCTGACGCGGTGGCCGGGAAGGGCCCCACCTCGCCCCTGGCGCCGGCCGTCGCATGGCGGCACCATGCCCTCCGCGACGGCGGCCATGACGAGCCGCGCGCCCGGGGAGGTTTCACGATGCGTATCGGCACACGTCCTTTCGGACCGGAGAGCCTGCCGGTCTCCCGCCTGGGCTTCGGCTGCGGCGGCGTCGGCGGCCTCATGGTGCGCGGCGCCGCGGCCGACCGGGAACGCGCCGTCGCCCGGGCGCTCGAGGCCGGCATCACCTATTTCGACACCGCCGTGCAATACGGCGACGGCGCCTCGGAGGAGAACCTCGGCGCCGCCCTGCACCGGCTGAAGGCGGGGTCGGCGCTGGTCGGCACCAAGGTCCGCCTGCGCTCGGCGGAGTTCGGCGCCATCGGCAGCGCCGTCGCCGCCTCCCTCGAGGGCAGCCTCAGGCGGCTGCGGCGCGACCATGCGGACATCTTCTACCTGCACAACGAGATCACCCAGGAAGGCGGCGGGGAGAATCTGAGCGTGCGCCAGGTGCTGGAGGAGGTCGTGCCGGCCTTCCGCGCGCTCCAGGAGGCGGGCAGGATCCGGGTGCCGGCGATGACCGCCGTCGGCGAGACCGCCGCCCTGCACCAGGTGATCGACGCCGGCTTCTTCGGCGGCGCCCAGGTGATCTACAACATGCTGAACCCCTCGGCCGGCCTCGTGCTTCCGGCCGGCTATCCGGCGCAGGATTACGGGCGGCTGCTCGGCCGCATGCGGGCGCGGCGGATGGGTGCCGTCGGCATCCGCGTCCTGGCGGGTGGGGCGCTGAGCGGTTCCGCCGCGCGCCATCCGGTCGCCAGCCCGGCGCCCGCGCCGATGGGCTCCGGCGAATCCTACGAGGCCGATCTCGCCCGGGCTGCGGAGTTGATGCCCCTGGTCACCGAGGGCTTCGCCGCCTCCCTGCCGGAGGCCGCCATCCGCTTCGCCGTGGCCCAGCCCGGGCTGGAGACCATCCTGGTCGGCATGGCCAGCCTGGAGGAATTCGAGGGAGCCCTCGCCGCCGTGCTGACGGGACCGCTTCCGGAGGGGGCCCTGCGACGCGTGGCCGACATCTCCGCCGGCTTCGCGCGGGCGCCGGGCTGAGTCGCGGGCGGCGGGCACCGGCCGGCCGGCGGACCCCCGGCGCGGGCCGGGGGCATTGGCGGCCGGTCGTCAGCCGGCCCTCAGGCCACGGCCAGCATGACATTGAGCCGGAACTTCGCCGCCACGGTGGGCGGCATGATGAGGCGGCCATGGTAGGTGCCGTGGCGCAGATCCTCGGGCAGCAGCATGGCAAAGCCGTCCCGCCAGCTCATGCGGTCCGCGGGCTCCGGCCAGTCCTGGCCGCGCCAGAGGAGGGGGCGCAGGCCATCCCCGTCCTCGATCCAGTGCCAGTCGCTCCGCTCCGGAGAGTCAGGCCATCCGTTCCACAATGCAACCATTGCGCTATCCTACTGCCAATCCCCTCACCATGAAGGGCAATTTTCAGCCTCGGCCACATCACAAAGCCTGAGCTCGTCATTGAGCTTCCCGAGCGCAAAGCGAAGAAATCATCCGCCCGGCCGTCCGCAGGGAATACAATGCCGTCCATGCCCCGGGACAGGCGAAAGGACATGGCCTGCGTGATGCACTGCCTTGAGGAAAGCCGACTTGACAGCCCGCCGCCGCGCCAGGGCACCGCCGGGCCGTGAGGGCGCCTCGCGCGGGGCTTCTGATGCTGCTGTCCCTTCTCGCCTATGATGCCGCCACCATCGTCCCCGCCGTCGGTGGCCTCTATGTCGTCAAGCGGAAGCTGCACTACGACACGGTGCCGGGCGTGGACATGCTGCCGGACGAGACCATCCGCGCCCTGGCCCTGCGGGCGCGCCGCCTGCTGGGGAAGATCGCCGCCTGAGGGCCCTTCCCGCCTTCACGTCAGCGTTACCTGACGCCACAACCCGAAATGGCCAAAGTCGCTGATGACACACCCCTGGCCATCGGCATGGAGCGCAGAATGTCCCGCACCGAATCCCGCACCATGTTCGACCGCCCTTATGAACGACCGGCGACGAACCCGCTCCTGCGCGGCCTGGCCACCCTGGCGCGCGCCCTCGCCGGCTTCGCCCTGACCTTCATCGAGCTGCTCGCGGAGTTCCTGGCGCCGCTGCTGCTGCTGGCCGGCGGCATCTGGTGGCTGGCGCTCCAGCTGGCGGGAGGCCTGACCCTGGAGCCGGAGCTGCAGCAATATCTGCAGTACCTGCCACGCCAGTTGCAGATCGGCGGCGAATGGCTGACGCCGGGCGGGCTGATCCGCCAGGGCCTGCTGCTGATGGCCGTGGTCGCCGCCTGCCGCACGCTCAACCGCCTCATCGGGCGAGAACTCTGACCCGGCCGCCGCTTGATCCCGCAACCCTGCTGGACGAACCTTGTTACCAGCGATCCATAAAGGAGAGTCGCATGAGCGGCGAGGATCAGGAAGCCCGCATCCGACAACGGGCCTATGAGCTTTGGGAGGCAGCCGGACGTCCCGAGGGCCAGGCCGACTCCTTCTGGTATCAGGCCAGCACCGAGGTCACGGGCCAGGCGCGGGCCCTCTCGGACGAGCTGGACCAGCAACTGGCGGACACCTTCCCGGCCAGCGACCCGCCTTCCGTGACCATGCCGGGCGAGCGCGAGGACAAGCCGAAGGCCCCGGAAGACGAACCCCTCCCCGCGCGCTCCGCCACGCTCGAGGAGCTTCCCGACAAGAAGTCCGGCGCGAAGGCGGCGCCGAAGAAGGCGCGCAAGCGCAAGTCGGAATGACTCCCGCCCACTGTGACCCGCGGTGGCGCTCCGCCCCAATTTCGCCACCGTCAGCCGGACAGTGATGGAAAGCCCGGCCGCCCCCGCCCCCGTGGAAGCGGGAAGGGCGCGGCTGGGGCCGGACGTTCGTCGCAACCGCAAGGATGACACGATATGCGGACTATGCTCACGGCCATGGCCCTGATCGGCGCCTCGGCGCTGGCGGTGCCGGCCATCGCCCAGACCGCCACCCCCTCCGCCACCCCCTCCGCCGTCACCGAGGTCCGCACCGTCGCCGACCTCGCCGCCATCTGCGACCCCCCGGCGAACAGCCCGCTGCGGCTGGAAGCCATCGCCTACTGCCAGGGCTATGTGACCGCGGCCGGCCAGTACCATACGGCGCTTCATCCGGCCGGCGGTCGGCGCCCGCCCCTCTTCTGCCTGCCGGACCCGGCGCCGACCGTGGCGCAGACCGGTCTCGGCTTCGCCGCCTGGGCGCGGCAGAACCCGCAGCACGCCGCGGAGCCGGCGCTGGACGGCCTGTTCCGCTGGGCCCAGGCCACCTATCCCTGCCCGACACCGGCGCGCCCGGCGCGCGGCGCGGCCCGCTGAGACGAGGAGGAACGCCATCATGATCCGACCCCTGCGCCTCGCCCTGCCGCTGGCCGCCATCCTCTCGCTCGGCGCCTGCGCCGACATGAACCCGTCCACCCGCAACGTCGTCGGCGGCACGGCCGGCGGCGCCGCGCTGGGCGGCGTCATCGGCTCCTTCAGCGGCAATGCCGGCTGGGGCGCGCTGCTCGGTGCCGGTGCCGGTGCCGGTGCCGGCTACCTATATGACCAGTCGCAGCAGCGCTCCTACCGCGACGGCTACCGCGACGGGCGCTCGCGCCGCTAGAACAGATCCCGATCAGGTGAAATTGCCTGATCGGGTGAAGATGCTGGCAAAAACAAATGCTGCAGGCCGCCGCCTGCGCCTGGCCCGTCCGCCCCGGGAAGCACGCCTTCCCGGGGTTTTTCATGCCCGGCCTGCGCCAGAACGCGACTTCTCGTGAAATCTCTGGAAATCGTGTGATTTTTTGATCTTCCTTGTCGCGCGCCCAGAGCCTAGAAGGGCGCCGATCACGGATGCCATCATAATTTCACAGAGAGGCCGGGATGATCGCCAACAGCTACACGGTCTGCGTCGTCGGGCTCGGCTCGATGGGCATGGGGGCCGCGCAATCCTGCCTGCGCGCCGGCCTTCGCACCTATGGCGCCGATCTCAATCCCGCGGCCCGCGCGGCCCTGACCGAGGGCGGCGCGGCGGGGGCCGGTGAGAACGCCCTGGCCTTCGCGGAGGAGCTTGACGCCGTGCTCCTGCTGGTGGTCAACGCCGCCCAGTGCAAGGCCGTGCTCTTCGGCGAGGACGGCCTGGCCGCGCGGCTCCGCCCCGGCACCGGCGTCATGGTCTCGGCCACCATCTCCGCCGCCGACGCGAAGGAGATCGCCGCCGGGCTCGAAGCGCGCGGCCTGCTGCCGCTCGACGCGCCCGTCTCGGGCGGCGCCGCCAGGGCCGCCGCCGGCGAGATGACGGTCATGGCCTCGGGCTCCCGCGCCGCGTTCGACCGGCTGCGCCCGGTGCTCGATGCGGTGGCGGGCAAGGTCTACGAGATCGGCGAGGAGATCGGCCTCGGCGCCACGGTCAAGATCGTGCATCAGCTCCTCGCCGGCGTGCATATCGCCGCCGGGGCGGAGGCCATGGCGCTGGCCGCCCGCGCCGGCATCCCGCTCGGCACCATGTACGAGGTGGTCACCAACGCCGCCGGCAACAGCTGGATGTTCGAGAACCGCATGAAGCATGTGGTGGATGGCGATTACACGCCGAAATCGGCGGTCGACATCTTCGTCAAGGATCTCCGGCTGGTGACCGAGACGGCGCTGTCGCTGAACTTCCCGCTGCCGCTGGCCAGCACCGCCTACACCATGTTCGCCAACGCCTCGAACGCGGGCTTCGGCAAGGAGGACGACGCGGCGGTGATCAAGACCTTCGCCGGCATCGCCCTGCCCGGCAGGAAGGGGGAATGACCATGCGCCTCGGCGTCATCGCGGACGACTTCACCGGCGCCACCGACATCGCCGGCTTCCTGGTCGCCAACGGCCTGCGCACCGTGCAGCTCAACGACGTGCCGGCGGCCGACCTCCAGGTGGAGGCGGATGCCGTCGTCATCAGCCTCAAGACCCGCTCCTGCCCGGTGGCCGAGGCGGTGGCGCAGAGCCTCGACGCGCTGCGCTGGCTGCAGGCGCGCGATTGCCCGCAGTTCTTCTTCAAGTACTGCTCCACCTTCGACAGCACGCCGCGCGGCAATATCGGCCCGGTGACGGATGCGCTGCTGGATGCCCTGGGCGAGGACTTCACCGTGATCTGCCCGGTGCTGCCCGTGAACGGCCGCACCATCTACCACGGCTATCTCTTCGTGAACGGCATCCCGCTGGCGGAATCCGGCATGCGCCACCACCCGGTGACGCCGATGACCGACAGCAACCTGATGCGGCTGATGGACGCGCAGGCGCGCGGCCGGACCGGCAACGTCCCGCACACCGTGCTCGACCAGGGCCCCGGGGCGACGCGCGCGGCGCTGGAGACGCTGCGGCGGGACGGCTTCCGCTACGCCGTGCTGGACGCGCTGAACGACGCGCATCTCGTCGTTATGGGCGAGGCCGTGGCGGGCATGAGGCTCGTCACCGGTGGCTCGGGCCTGGCCGATGGCATGGCGCGCGCCTGGAGCGACACCGGCGCGGCGGCCCCCGCCGCCGCGGCCGGCCGGCCGCGCGGGGCGCGCGCCATCGTGCTCTCCGGCTCGTGTTCGCAGATGACCAATGCCCAGGTCGCCGCCTATCGCGACGCGGCGCCCGCCGTCTTCGTCGAGGCGGAGCGCGCCCTGGCCGATGCCGAGGGCTATGCCGCCGAACTGGCGGACTGGGTGCTGGCACAGGCGCCGGATGGGCCGGCGCCGCTGGTCTATGCCACGGTCGGGCCGGAGCAGCTGCGCGAGATCCAGCAACGCCTGGGTGGCGAGGCGGCGAGCGCCGCCGTCGAGCGCGTCTTCGGCGGCCTGGCGCGGCGGCTCGAGGCGGCGGGCTTCGACCGCTTCATCGTCGCCGGCGGCGAGACCTCGGGGACGGTGACGCAGTCGCTCGGCATCCGGGGCTTCCACATCGGGCCGCAGATCGCCCCCGGCGTGCCCTGGGTGCGCGCCGTGGAGAAGCCGCTCTCGCTGGCCCTGAAGTCGGGCAATTTCGGCCAGGAGCGCTTCTTCTTCGACGCGCAGAACCCGGCCGGCTGACAACAGGAGGACACCGACATGCCGCGCTTCGCCGCCAATCTCTCGATGATGTTCACCGAGGTCCCGTTCCTCGACCGCTTCGCCGCCGCCGCCAAGGCCGGCTTCCAGGCGGTCGAGTTCCTCTTCCCCTACGAGCATCCGCCCGAGGTCGTCGCGGCGAAGCTGCGGGAGGCGGGGCTGACCCAGGCGCTGTTCAACATGCCGCCGGGCGACTGGGCGGCGGGCGAGCGCGGCATGGCCGCCATTCCGGGGCGCGAGCAGGAGTTCCGCGACAATGTCGCGACGGCACTGCGCTATGCGAAGGCGCTCGGCTGCAGGACGCTGCACGCCATGTCCGGCCTCACCGAGGGGCTGGACCGCGCCGCCTGCGAGGCCACCTTCGTCGAGAACTTCCGCTATGCCGCCGATGCGCTGGCGCCCGAGGGCATCACCCTGCTGGTCGAGCCGATCAACAGCCGCAACATGCCCGGCTACTTCATCGCGCACCAGATGGAGGCGGTGAAGCTCGTCGAGCGCGTGGCGCGGCCGAATGTCGCCGTGCAGCTCGACCTCTACCACGCGCAGATCATGGACGGCGACCTGACCAAGCTCATCGAGAAGATGGCCGGCCGGTTCGCGCATGTGCAGATCGCCTCCGTGCCCGAGCGGCACGAGCCGGACGAGGGCGAGCTGAACTATCCGCATCTCTACGCCGTCCTGGACCGCGCCGGATACACCGGCTGGATCGGCTGCGAGTACAATCCGCGCGGCGAGACCACCGCGGGCCTCGGCTGGTTCCAGCCCTACAAGGCGGGCTGAGCCGGGCCGCATGATCCCCGCCGAGCGGCAGAACCTGATCCTCGCGCGGCTCACCGGCCGCGGGGTGCTCAGCATCGCCGAGCTGACCGGGCTGCTGGGCGTCTCGCACATGACGGTGAGGCGCGATATCCAGCAGCTCGAGCGGGCGGGGCGGGTCATGTCGGTCGCCGGCGGCATCTGCCTGCCGGAGCGGATCTCCTTCGAGCCCTCGCATGCCGTCAAGGCCACCGTGGCGCATGCCGAGAAGGCGGCGATCGGGCGGGTGGCGGCGGCGATGGTGCCCGAGGGCGCGGTGGTCTACCTCGATGCCGGCACGACGACTCTGGAGATCGCGCAGCACATCGCGCCCCGCGACGACATCGCCGTGGTCACGAACGATTTCGTCATCGGCGCGCTGCTGACGCGAGAGTCGCGCTGCCGCCTGTACCACACCGGGGGCCAGGTGGAGCGGGAGAACCAGTCCTGCGTCGGCGAGCCGGCGGCGGAGGCGATCCGCCGCTTCAACTTCGACATCGCCTTCATCTCCACCTCCTCCTTCGGGCTGCGCGGCGTCTCCACGCCGTCCGAGAACAAGGTGGCGGTGAAGCGCGCCATCGCGCAGAGCGCGACGCGCAGCATCCTCGTCACCGACAGCAGCAAGTACGGCCTCGTCGGCACCTTCAACGCCGTGCCGCTGGAGGCGCTCTCCGCGATCGTCACCGATGCCGGCCTGCCGGAGAGCGTGCGCGCCGAGATCGGCAAGCGGGGCATCGCGCTGCACATCGCCGCGCCGGCGCCGGACCAACAGGGAGTTTCACCCGCATGAAGATCATCGTCACCGGCGGCGCCGGTTTCCTCGGCAGCCGGGTCATCCGCGCGCTGCTGTCGGATGGCGCGGCGCGCGGCGTTCCGGCCTTCGACAGCATCGTCTCCGTGGACCTCGCGCCCTGTCCGGTCGAGGATGCGCGCGTCCGCTCCGTCACCGGCGACATCGCCGATCCCGCTTTCATCCGCTCGCTGGTCGATGCCGAGACCGTCGGCATCTATCATCTCGCGGCGGTGCTGAGCGGGCAGTCGGAAGAGGATTTCGACCTCAGCCTGCGCGTCAACGTGGACGGCACGCGCGCCCTGCTGGAGGCCGCGCGCGCCACCGGGCGGCGCCCGCGCTTCGTCTTCGCCAGCTCGCTCGCCGTCTTCGGCGGCGCCATGCCGGAGGTGGTGCCGGAGACCATGGCGCTGATGCCCGCCTCCTCCTACGGCGCGCAGAAGGCGATCGGCGAGATCCTGGTCAACGACTATTCCCGCAAGGGCTTCGTCGATGGCCGCGTCTGCCGCCTGCCGACCATCGTGGTGCGGCCGGGCAAGCCCAACTCCGCCGCCTCCTCCTTCGCCAGCGGCATCATCCGCGAACCGCTGAACGGCGTCGCCTCGAACTGCCCGGTGCCGCCGGAGACGCGGATGTGGCTCTCCTCGCCCGATACGGTGGTGAGCAACCTGGTGCATGCCCTGGCCGTCGATGGTGCCGCGATCGGGCCCTGGCGGGTGCTGAACCTGCCGGGCATCTGCGTCACCGTGGCCGAGATGCTGGCGAGCCTGGAGCGGGTCGGCGGCGCCGCGCCGCGCGCGCTCGTCACCCAGCGTCCGGAGCAGCGCGTCATCGACATCGTCTGCTCCTGGCCGGGCGATTTCGACGTCAGCCGGCCGCTGGCCCTCGGCTTCACCCGCGATGGCGACTTCGACGCCGTGGTGAGGCAGTACAAGGACGAATTCGTCCGCTGACATGCACTCCGGGGCGCCGGGCCCCGGGGTTCTCCCGACGCTTGGAGAGTACAATGAACGCTGCCGCATCCGCGGTGGGACCTGAGGCCATCATCGGCCTCGTCTTCGCCATCGCCTTGCTGATCTTCCTGGTTCTGCGGACCAAGATCCATGCCATCGTGGCGCTCGTGATCGCCGCCTCCATCGCCGGCCTGTCCGCTGGCATGGCGCCCGCCGGCGTGGTGCGGTCGATCACCACCGGCTTCGGCGCGACGCTCTCGACCATCGGCCTGGTGATCGGCTTCGGCGTGATGATGGGCCGCATCCTCGAGATCTCGGGCGCCGCCGAGCGGCTGGCCGTGACGCTGGTCCGCTGGCTGGGCGAGAAGCGCGAGGACTGGGCCATGATGGTGACAGGCTACATCGTCTCCATCCCCATCTTCTGCGACAGCGCCTTCGTCATCCTCAATCCGCTGGTCCGTGCCCTGGCGCGCAACACCGGCCGCTCGATCCTGACGCTCGGCATCGCCCTCGCCGGCGGCCTGATGCTGACCCACCATGCCGTGCCGCCCACTCCGGGCCCGCTGGGCGCCGCCGGCATCTTCAATGTCGACATCGGCCTGATGATCTTCTGGGGCGTGGTGCTGACCCTTCCCGGCATGTTCACCATCATCCTCTATGCCCGCGCCATGGGGCCGCGCATCGAGGCGATGATCCGGAACGAGACCGGTGAGAGCCTGACTGCCGCGGAGGCCTTCCAGGAATTCAAGCGCAACGCGGCGGAGCGGGAGAAGGAGCTGCCGCCGCTGTGGCTCTCGATGCTGCCGATCCTGGTGCCGATCCTGCTGATCTTCCTCAACACCGTCGTCGCCGGCATCGTCTCGGCCAGCGGCAACCCGGCGCTCGCCGACAGCGTGGCGGTGCAGATCTGCGCCTTCATCGGTAACCCGGTCATCGCCGTCGGCCTCGGCGTCGTCATCGCCGTCTATGGCCTGGCCGGCAAGCTGAACCGGCACGACACCGCGGCCGAGCTCGAGAAGGGCATCGAGGCGGCCGGCATCATCCTGCTGGTGACCGGCGCCGGCGGCGCGCTGGGCGCGGTGCTGCGCGACAGCGGCACCGGGACCTATATCGGCGAGTGGGTGGCGACCCTGCCGCTGCCCGCCGTGCTCATCCCCTTCGTCATCGCCACGCTGGTTCGCCTCATCCAGGGTAGCGGCACGGTGGCCATGATCACGGGCGCCTCGATCTCCGCACCGATCCTGGCGCAGATCCCGGACGTGAACATGGTCTTCGCGGCCCAGGCGGCCTGCATCGGCTCGATGGTCTTCGGCTACTTCAACGACAGCTACTTCTGGGTGATCAACCGCATCCTCGGCGTGAAGAACGCCAAGCACCAGATGCTGACCTGGTCGCTGCCGAGCACGGTCGGCTGGGCCACCAGCCTGGTCGCCCTGCTGATCGTGAACGCCCTCTTCGGCTGACCGGCGGGTTCGGCCGACCGGCGGGGTGCCACAAGGGCGCCCCGCTTTCCTCTCCTGCCAGGAGCGATCCCATGACCGAGCCCGAACTGCGCGACCTTCTCGTCGAACTCGGCGCCAGCCTCTTCGCGCGCGGCTATTCCGTCGGCAGCGCCGGCAATATCAGCGTCCGCCTGCCGGACGGCTACCTGATGACGCCGACCAATTCCTCGCTCGGCCGCCTCAGCGCCGGGCGCATCAGCAAGCTGGACCTCGCCTGGAACCATGTCGGCGGCGACAGGCCGTCGAAGGAGGTCTTCATGCATCGCGCGGTGCTGACGGCGCGGCCCGAGGCGGGGGCGGTGGTGCACCTGCATTCCACCCACGCCACCGCCATCGGCTGCCTGGCCGGGCCCGGCGATGCCATGCCGATCCCGCCGCTCACGCCCTATTTCGTCATGCGCGTCGGCCGCAGCCTGCCGGTGATCCGCTACTACCGCCCGGGCGACGCGGCGATGGAGCGGGACATCCACGAGGCCGCCAGGGGCGCCCGCGCCATGCTGCTGGCCAATCATGGCCCCGTCGTCTCCGGCGCGACCCTGACCGATGCCGTCTACGCCGCCGAGGAGCTGGAGGAATCCGCCCGGCTGGCCCTGCTGCTGCATGGCCGCTCCCCCCGCGCGCTGACCGCCGCGCAGATCGACGATCTCCTGGCCACCTACGGCTGAGCCGCAGCCGGGCCCGGCACGACGGCGATTGCGCGAGACGGCGCGGTCAGGGCAGAAGCCGGTGGGCCCGGAATGGCCGGGCCCTGTCGGGAAGGAGTTTGGCGCGGGATGTCTCTGGACAGAAGGATGTCGCTGGGCAGGGCGGTGGAGCGGCGGATCGAGGCCGCGCTCTTCGGCATGCGCTGGATCATGGCGCCGGTCTACCTGGCGCTGATGGCGGTGCTGCTGCTGATCGCGGCCCGCTTCGCCGTCGAGTTCTGGACCGGCCTCACCGCCATCGGCGGCATGAAGACCGACGACCTGGTGATGCTGGTGCTCACCCTGATCGACCTGACGCTGGCCGCCAACCTGCTCGTCATCGTCGTCATGGCGGGCTATGAGAACTTCGTCTCGCGGCTGGAGGTGGCGGAGCACGAGGACCGGCCGCAATGGCTCGGCCATGTCGACTTCTCGGCGCTCAAGCTGAAGCTGATCGCCTCCATCGTCGCCATCTCCGGCATCCATCTGCTCAAGACCTTCCTCGACATCCACAACCAGCCGATGCAGGACGTCCTGCTGCAACTGGCCGTGCATCTCGGCTTCTGCCTGACCGGCGTGCTGCTGGCCTGGATGGACCGGCTCTCGGGCGAGGGGCACTGAGGCCGCAGGGGGCCGCCCTGGAGCCTCTCCTGGCCTATGGCGGCCTCTTCGCCGCCGCCTTCCTGGCCGCCACCCTGCTGCCGGCGCAGTCCGAGGCGGTGCTGGCCGGCCTGCTGCTCTCGGGCGAGCACGCGGTGCCGCTGCTGCTCCTGGTCGCCAGCGCGGGCAATATCGGCGGATCGGTGGTCAACTGGCTGCTCGGCCGCTGGGCCGCGCGGTTCCGCGACCGCCGCTGGTTTCCCGTGAAACCGGCGGCGCTGGCCCGGGCGGAGCGCTGGTATGGCCGCCTCGGCCACTGGTCGCTGCTGCTGAGCTGGCTGCCGGTGGTCGGCGACCCGCTCACCTTCGTCGCCGGGGTGCTGCGGGTCCCGCTGGCCTGGTTCCTCCTCCTGGTCAGCATCGGCAAGGCCGGCCGGTACATCGCCCTGGCGGCGGCGCTGCGGGGCTGGAGCGGCTGAGCGGAAACCCGGGGAGAAGGGCGGCTTTCCCGCCCTGCCCGGTTGCCGGAACCGCGGAAGACGCTATGTGACGATCCGGCGATGGAACGCTGCCCCTTGCCGCGGCGCCACCCGTCATGTCAGGGAAGGCGAATGTTTCGAGCCAAGAAAAACGACGCGCCGGGATGAAGCGCATTCTCGTGACCGGCGCGGCCGGCTTCATCGGCCATGCCGTCGCCCACCAGCTGCTGCGCAGCGGCTGCGCCGTTCTTGGCCTCGACAGCCTCACCTCCTACTACGACGTCCGCCTGAAGCAGGCCCGCCTCGAGACGCTGCACGACCAGCCGCATTTCGCCTTCCAGCGCCTGGACCTGTCGCATGCGGCCGCGACCCGCGCCGCCTTCGCCGCCTTCCGGCCGGAGGCGGTGGTGCATCTCGCCGCCCAGGCCGGGGTGCGCTACTCGCTGGAGAACCCGGCGGCCTACACCTCCTCCAACATCGACGGCTTCCTCTCGGTGCTGGAGGCCTGCCGCGCCCATCCGGTGCAGCACCTGGTCTATGCCTCCTCCTCCTCGGTCTACGGCGCCAACACCAAGCTGCCCTTCGCCGAATCCGATCCGGTGAACCGCCCGGTCTCGCTCTATGCCGCGACCAAGCGCGCCAATGAGCTGATGGCCCAGAGCTACAGCCACCTCTACCGTATCCCCGCCTCGGGACTGCGCTTCTTCACCGTCTACGGACCCTGGGGCCGCCCCGACATGGCCTATTACAAGTTCACCGACGCCATCTACGCGGGCCAGCCGATCGACATCTACAACCAGGGCGACATGGCCCGCGACTTCACCTATGTCGACGAGGTGGTGGAGGCGATCCAGCGACTGGTGGCCCGCCCGCCCGCCGACACCGCGGCGTCGGACGAGGAGCCCGGGCGGATCGACCCCGGCGTGCCGCACCGGCTGTTCAACATCGGCAACCACACGCCGGTGCCGCTGCGTCACATGGTGGAGGTGCTGGCGCAGCTGACGGGCCGCAAGGTCCGCTGCCGCCTGCTGCCGATGCAGCCGGGCGACGTCGAGCGGACCTATGCCGACGTCACGGCCCTGCGCGAGGCGGTGGGCTTCACGCCGCGCACGCCCATCGAGGAGGGGCTGGCGCGCTTCGTGGACTGGTACAGGGCCTATCATCGCTGCGGCTGAGGAGGCCGCCTTTCGCTGGCCCTGACGCGGCGCGCGGGCCATGCTGCGCCGCACCGATGATCCGTCTGGTCCTCCCCCTGGTCCTCCCCTGGGTCCTCCCCTGGGTCCTCCCCTGGGTCCTCCCCCTGCTCCTGGCCGTGCTGTCCGGCCTCGCCGCCTGCGCGCCGCGCACGATTCCGGCCGGCCCGCCTCTGGCGGCGCCGGCCCTGCGGGAGGAGGCGCTGGTCATGCCCGACGGCGCCCGCCTGCCGCTGCATGTCTGGCGGCCGGAGGGACCGCCGCGCGCCGTGCTGCTCGGCCTGCACGGCTTCGGCGACACCGCCGGCAACGCCTTCCGGCGCGCCGCCGAGCCCTTCCTGGCCGCCGGCCTCATCGTCTATGCCTATGACCAGCGCGGCTTCGGCGCCGCCCCGCATCGCGGCGTCTGGGCCGGCGCCGAAGCCCTGGCCGCCGATGCGGCGGCGGCGGCGCGGCTGCTGCGGCAGCGCCATCCCGGCCTGCCCTTCTTCCTGCTCGGCGAGAGCATGGGCGGCGCCGTGGCGATGCTGGCGGCGAGCGGCGCGGAACCCCTGCCGGTCGATGGGCTGATCCTCGTCGCCCCGGCCCTGGAAGGGCGCGCCGACATGTCCTGGCTGACCCGGCAGGTGCTCGAGCTGGCGGCGCACACCGTGCCGCTGCTCGAGTTCCGCAACGCGGCCCCCGGCTTCGCGCCCACCGACAACGAGGAGGCGATGCGGGGCTGGAGCCGCGACCCGCTGACCTACAAGGAGGTGCGGGTGGACACGCTCTATGGCCTGATCGGGCTGATGGACGCGGCCAAGGCGGCGGCCCCGCGGCTCGGGGCCCCGCTGCTGGTGCTCTACGGCGCCAGGGACCGCATCATCTCCCCCGGCCCGGTGCGCGGGCTGCTGCGCGCCCTGCCGCCCGCCCCGGAGGGCGCCCCCGAGGGCACCGCCAGGCACCGCGCGGGCTATTACGCCACCGGCTACCACATGCTGCTGCGCGACAAGGGGCGGGATGCCGTCGCCGCCGATGTGCTGGCCTGGATGGCCGATCCCGCCGCGCCCCTGCCCTCCGGCGCCGACCGCGCGGCCGAGGCCTGGATGGGCCGGGACCGCTGACCCGCCCCCTCCAGGCCTCGGCGCCGCCGCCGATGGACTCGCCCGGCCGGCTGCGATACCTCCAACACCCCCCGCGCCCCGATGGGGACAAGAACGCCGTCCAGGACCCTGCCGATGCCCGCTTACCGCTCCCGCACCACCACCCATGGCCGCAACATGGCCGGCGCGCGCAGCCTCTGGCGCGCCACCGGCATGAAGGACGGCGATTTCGGCAAGCCGATCATCGCCATCGCCAATTCCTTCACCCAGTTCGTGCCCGGCCATGTGCATCTGAAGGACCTCGGCCAGCTGGTCGCGCGCGAGGTCGAGGCGGCGGGCGGCGTGGCCAAGGAGTTCAACACCATCGCCGTCGATGACGGCATCGCCATGGGCCATGACGGGATGCTCTACAGCCTCCCCTCGCGCGAGCTGATCGCCGACGCGGTCGAGTACATGGTCAACGCCCATTGCGCCGACGCGCTGGTCTGCATCAGCAACTGCGACAAGATCACGCCCGGCATGCTGATGGCGGCGATGCGGCTGAACATCCCGACCGTCTTCGTCTCGGGCGGGCCGATGGAGGCGGGGCGGCCGAGCGGCGGCGCCACCCAGCGCTCCGACCTGATCACCGCCATGGTCTCCGCCGCCAACCCGAATGTCAGCGACGCCGAGGCGGAGCGGCTGGAGCGCTCGGCCTGTCCGACCTGCGGCTCCTGCTCCGGCATGTTCACCGCCAATTCGATGAACTGCCTGACCGAGGCGCTGGGCCTCGCCCTGCCCGGCAACGGCAGCATCGTCGCGACCCATGCCGACCGCCGCAAGCTCTTCGTCGAGGCCGGCTGGCTGATCGTCGACCTGGCGCGCCGCTGGTACGAGCAGGAGGACGCCACCGCCCTGCCGCGCGGCATCGCCACCTTCGAGGCCTTCGAGAACGCCATGTCGCTCGACATCGCCATGGGCGGCTCGACCAACACGGTGCTGCACCTGCTGGCGGCGGCGGAGGAGGGCGGCATCCCCTTCCGCATGGCCGACATCGACCGGCTGTCGCGCCGCGTGCCGAACCTCTGCAAGGTCGCGCCCAACATCGCCGATGTCTACATGGAGGACGTGCACCGCGCCGGCGGCATCATGGGCATCCTGGGCGAGCTGGACCGCGCCGGGCTGCTGCACCGCGAGCTGCCGATGGTGCATGCGCCGAGCCTCGCCGCCGCGCTGGAGAAGTGGGACATCAAGGCGCCCGGCCGGCAGCAGGGCGATGACGCCACCACCCTCTACGGCGCGGCGCCCGGCGGCGTCCGCACCACCGAGGCCTTCAGCCAGGCCGAGCGCTACGAAACGCTGGACGACGACCGCGCCGGCGGCGTGGTGCGCGACGTCGGCCACGCCTTCAGCCGCGACGGCGGTCTCGCCGTGCTCTACGGCAACATCGCGCTGGACGGCGCCATCGTGAAGACCGCCGGAGTGGATGCGAGGCTGCTGCGCTTCTCGGGTCCGGCGGTGATCTTCGAGAGCCAGGAGGCGGCGGTCTCGGCCATCCTCGGCAACAGGGTGAAGCCGGGCGACGTGGTGCTGATCCGCTACGAGGGGCCGAAGGGCGGGCCCGGCATGCAGGAGATGCTCTACCCGACGAGCTACCTGAAGTCGAAGGGCCTCGCCTCCTCCTGCGCGCTCATCACCGACGGCCGCTTCTCCGGCGGCAGCTCCGGCCTCTCCATCGGCCATATCTCGCCCGAGGCGGCGGAAGGCGGCGCCATCGGCCTGGTCGAGAGCGGCGATACCATCGTCATCGACATCCCGAACCGCGTGCTGCGCGTCGACCTCTCCGACGAAGAACTCGCCGCGCGCCGCGCCGCCATGGAGGCGAAGGGCGAGGCGGCCTGGCAGCCGGACCGCCAGCGCAAGGTGTCGATGGCGCTGCAGGCCTATGGCGCGCTGACCACCAGCGCGGCGCGCGGCGCGGTGCGCGACGTCAGCCAGCTGCGGCGGCGCTGAGAGCCCTTCCGGGCGGGGCGGCGGGCCCCGCCCGGCACGGACCTCAATCCGCCCGGATGCCCGCCGCGCGGATCGTCTCGCCCCAGAGCCTGCGGTGGCGCGGCCGGGGCGCCCCCCCGGGGGCGGCGAGCGCCGCCCTGGCCGACACGCTG
>NZ_JBSXMU010000073.1:0-18746 GCF_054073225.1 Teichococcus aerofrigidensis | reverse complement strand
ACATACCCCAGCTTGGCCCCGATCGCGCCAGACCACAAAAGATGCAACAGAACCGGCTCCCGTGAATGGCCGAGGAGCGCTCACCCGGCGCTACTGTCTTTGGGGTGTTCCAGGAAGAAACGCAGCATCTCGCGCGAGGCGTCGGGGCCACGGGCGTCGGTATAGGTTCCTGCGGGGCTGCCGCCGGACCACGCGTGGCCGCCGCCGTGAACCAGCCACTGCTCCAGCAGCGGCTTTCCCGCCGTATCGGCGTAGATGGTGCGACGATAGGCATGTCCGCCCGGCACCTGCCCGTTCTGCACCGCCTTGACCCGCAGGACGCCCGACGCGCTGGACTGAGCAATGACCTGGTCGCCGTTGCGGGGGTGCACTGTTCTGTCCTGATCGGCGTGAAAGACGATGGTCGGGACAATGCGGGGGCGCGGCGCAGCCGGGCCGGGGTGACCAGGCTGCGGCGGAACCGCGGCACCCTGGCGCATCGCGGCGAAGGCCGAGGGGATGTCGCGGGCCGCCCCGCAGGCCAGGCCGGAATGCACGCCCACGGCAGCGTAGAGATCGGGATAGGCTTGCGCCATGATGGCGGCGGCGGCGCCGCCGGCCGACAGCCCGGCGATATAGACACGACGCGGATCGACCGCATGGCTGCGCATGATCTGGCGCGTGATGCCGGCGATGAGGGCCGGCTCACCCTGCTCCCGCTGCTGATCGCCGGGCTTGAACCAGTTCCAGCATTTCTGGGCATTGGCGGACTGGCTTTGGCCCGGATAGGCAATGAGACAGGCATGCTCTTCCGCGAGCGCGTTCATTCGCGTGCCGGCGGCGAAGTCGTCGGGTGACTGTGTGCAGCCATGGAGCATGACCACCAACGGCACCGCCCGACCCTGATAGGTGCTCGGGACATAGAGCTTGTAGTCGAGGCGCCTGCCATGATCCGTCACGAAGCCGGCGACGAACTCCGCGCCTTCAGGGACCGGTTCGGCCATCTGTGATGCCTGGCCTGCCATCGGTCCCTGTCCCCCCTGCGGCACGCCTTTGGGGAAGGCCTGGTCGAGCAATCCGCGCAGCGCCTCTGGCATGGCCGGCGGCGTCCTGCCCGCGGCTGTCCGCCAGCCGGCGGCGAATGCCTTCTCCCTGGCGGGCGCCGGCTCCAGGAGTTCACCGGTCTCGGGGTTCATATCCAGGATGCGGGGATGACCGACGGCCGACAGGCCGGCGGTATCCGGCGCCGATGCGGCAGCCTCGGATTCGCCACGCAGCAGGCGCTGCAGCAGCGCTGAAGCCTCGGTGAGGCGACCCTCGCGGGTGAGGCGGGTCGCCTCCCGCATGGAATTCGAGAGCGGGACATTCATGTCGGGAACTTTCAATGTGCGAGAAGGGGCCTTCGCGCAGGAAGGGACGCTTGCTCCGCCCTCCGCGGTGGAGCACCGCGGACGAGGAGAGCTGGTCATCGCGGCGCAGGCGGCCATCGATCGGCCGGGGTGGGGCGCTGCGCCGGCCGATCAGCGGATACGGTCGGCGAGCGCCTTCTTCACGGCGTCACTGGCCTGCAGCGCGCCGAGGACGGAGATCGAGGCGATCGTCGCACGGGCCAGCTCCGGCGTGACATCGGCCGCGATGCTGGCAAGCCCCAGCACACGGATGTCGAGCCGCTGCCCTGCCTCGCGGATGGCTTCGAGATCCTCACGGCTGAAGTGCCGCAGCCCGAGATCCAGGCTTTTCCGCGCAACAGACTGCCTGGTCGCCTCACTGTGCCGCTCGATCTGGTTGCGGATCGCGGTGCGGATGAAGTCGGTCCGGTTGGAGTAGAAGCCATCCTGCACCAGCAGGTCGATGTGGCCGAGATCGACGTAACCGAGATTGACGGTGATCTTCTCGGTGTCGCCGCTGAGCTTGGGCCTTAGCGGTTGAACGTTGCCGGCCATCCCTTCTCCATCCTTATGCCATCCATGTGGATGGTATTTGGATGGTTGAATGCGATCTTCAAGCCATGGGCAGGGACAGATCGAGAAATCGCCTGAAGCGGCTTCGGCGGAGGCTGCCGTGGGCACCGTGTTGGCCGATGCGGGGATCTCGGCGCGCGTCACTTCCCGGAACGTTTTCTGCCGGGTTGTCCGATGTTCAGCACAAGCCGAGCATCGCGGCGAAGGAAGGGACGCTGGCCATCTTCCCGTTCCCGGTCGTCCGCGGGCTGCGCCGACTTCATCTCTGCGCTGACGCCCGCCATGCTGGCAGGTGCTTCACACGGGGAGAAAAAGAGCGACCATGCAGACTGACCGGCGGCTGCAACTGGCGGAGCTGCTCTGCGCCGCGCGTCGTGACGGGAAGCAGATCCAGGATCTCCCGCCCCATCTCGTGCCCGAGACGGAGCAGGAAGCCTACCAGGTCAACGGGATGGTGGCCGAGCTTCTCGGCTGGGACGCGCTCGGATGGAAGATCGCGGCGACGACACCGGCGATGCAGGAGAAGCTGCGCCGCACCAGGCCGATCTATGGCCGGACCTATCGGCGCCATGCCACGACATCGCCGGCCCGCTTCCGGCACGGAACGCTGCTGGACCCGCTGGTGGAATGCGAGTTCTTCGTCACGCTGGGCCAGGATCTGCCTGCCCGCGACACGCCCTGGCGCATGGAAGAGATCCTCGGCGCGGTGAGGACCGTCCATGCGGGCATCGAGGTGGCGGAATGCCGCTTCCCGATGGAGGCGCTGCCGCCCCTTCCCGCCGTGCTGGCCGATGGCAGCGCCTCCGGCCGCTACGTCTTCGGAGGGCTGATCGAAGGATGGCACGAAGGCCTGGAGGAGATCCCTGTGGTGCTGGAGGTCGATGGGGTACGGCGGCGGCAGGGAAGGGGCGCGGATGTGATGGGGAACCCCCTCGGCCCGGTGCTCTGGCTGGCCGAGGCGCGGCGGCGGGAGGGGGATGGCCTGCGGGCTGGCGAGACGATCAGCACGGGCTCCGCCACCGGCATGTTCCCGGTCCAGGCCGGCCAGCACGTGCGGGCGATCTTCGGCGATCTCGCCGAGGTGCAGGCGGCTTTCGAGACCGGCGCGCCGTAGGAGAGCGTCCCACGGGTCAGCGGCGTCTTCCACGTCCTGGCGGTGGGTGCTCCCTGCGCCAGGGCGGAGCGCGCACCCTCTTTGAATGCATACAATAAGGCGCTACAGTGCGGATTGTATGTTGAATGAGGTTGGCCGTGTCGCGCTCCGCTGGAGATCTGGTTTGGGTGCCGAGCCTCGATCGCTCGACGGGGCCGCTGTACCGGGCCATCGCGGATGCGCTGGAGCGGGACATCCGGGCGGGCCGCGTGGCGAATGGCACCCGCCTGCCGCCGCAGCGCGCGCTGGCGGAGACGCTCGGCGTCGACTTCACCACCGTCACCCGCGCCTATGCCGAAGCGGCCCGCCGCGGCCTGGTGGAAGGGCGCGTGGGCCAGGGCACCTTCGTGCGCACAGGCCACGCCCCGGCTCCGGTGGCATCGGAGCCGCGGCAGGCGGCCCGGTCCACGGATCTCCGCATGAATGCGCCGCCACTGCCGGCGGGCCTGGATCTGCGGGACAAGCTGCGGCAGGAGATCGGCGCCTTCGCGGCGGAGTTGGATCTCGACCTTCTGCTCCGTTACCAGCAGGTGGGCGGCGGCCCCGGGGATCGGCAGGCCGGCGCCGCCTGGCTGAAAGGGCGCGTCGATGTGGGGCCCGAGCAGCTGCTGGTCTGCGCGGGCGCCCAGGGCGCCCTGCTTTCCCTGCTGAGCGTCCTGTGCGAACCGGGTGACGTGGTGTGCTGCGAGGCGCTGACCTATCCCGGCTTCCGCAGTTTGGCGGCCCGCCTGCGTCTGAGGCTGGCACCGGTCGCCATGGATGGCGACGGCCTGTTGCCCGATGCCTTCGAGCAGGCCTGCCGGAGCCACCGCCCCAGGGCGCTGTACTGCACCCCGACCTTGCACAACCCGACCACGGCAACGATGCCGCTGGAGCGGCGCCGGTCGCTGGTGGCCATCGCCCGCCGGCATGGCGTGCCCATCATCGAGGACGATGCTTACGGCGCCTTGGCGCCCCAAGCGCCACCGCCGCTGGCGGCCCTGGCGCCGGACGCCGTCTTCCACGTTTCCGGTCTGGCCAAGTCCGTCTCGCCGGCGCTCCGCATCGCCTACCTCACCGTGCCCGAGCCCCGTCAGATCTCCCGGCTCGCCTCGGCCATCAGGGCCACGACGGGCATGGCCTCGCCGCTGACCACCGCGCTGGCGACGCGCTGGATCGGCGACGGGACAGCCGCAGGGATCGTCGAGGCCATCCGCCGGGAAACGGCGGCGCGGCACGCCATCGCCAGGGAGACCTTGCCGCCAGGGCAGGTGGCGGCCGATCCCGCGGCCTTCCACCTCTGGCTCCGGATGCCGGAGGCCTGGACCCGCGGCGAGTTCGTCGCGCGCCTGCGCTCCCCGGACCTCGGCATCGGCATCGTCGCCAGCGACAGCTTTGCCGTCTCGACGCCGCCTGAGGCGGTCCGGATCGGACTGGGCGCCGCCGAGGACCCGCGGAGCCTCCGCAGGGCGCTGCAGCAGATGGCGGATCTGCTGTCCGAGGCACCCGCCATGTCCTCCATGATTGTATGAGAAGTATGCCTACATTTATCTTGATTTTGTATGTTGATGTGGAGCATAAGCTGCAGAATTGAATACAGTCAATCCGAGACACTGCCTTTCAGAGGAACACGCGATGTCATCCGACCAGGACTGGCCGCTTCTTCCCCCTCTCCGCACCGGGATTCGCGGCCGTTGTCCGCGCTGCGGCCAGAGCCACATGTTCGACGGTTTCCTGAAGCTGCGCTCCCGCTGCGAGGTCTGCGGCCTGGATTACTCCTATGCCGACCCCGCTGACGGCCCGGCCTTCTTCGTCATCTGCTTCGCCTGCATTCCCACGGTCATCCTGGCGCTCTGGCTCGAGGCGAAGTTCGCGCCCCCCAACTGGGCGCATCTCGTCATCACGCTGCCCTTCATGCTGCTGACCTGCATCCCGCCGCTGCGGCCCCTGAAGGGTTGGCTCGTGGCCAGCCAGTTCTTCTTCAAGGCCGAGGAAGCGCGTTTCGGCATGGCCGCACCGGCGCCGAAGCCCGCCGGATCGTCGGGCGCCACCCATCAGCGCTCCGCCTGATACCGCTCAGGCTTCCGGGAGGGCCATCCTTCCGCGACGGTGCCCGCGCGGGATCTCCCGCCGCCGCATCGCTTAAGGCGGCGCGGCCTCCTCTCCTCGATCCAGGACGCGGACGATCCGGATCCGCCCCGTGAGGCGTCCACGCCGGGCCAGAGCGGCAATCCGGGTTCCCGGCGGCAACATCTCGAAGTGCGCTGGCCGAACGGCGGCGCAACGCCGCTGATCCTCCAGTTGCAGACAGACCTCGTACTTCTCGGGATCGGCGGTCGGTATCACGCCGGTCCCGACCTGGCCGCCTGGCGTCACCACGGCGATGGTCGTCAGCGAGACGGAGGCGGCGTGCCACTTCCGGCTCGCGACGATTCCCTCCATCCGCTCCACGGGCCGTCCCGCGATGTCCGCGATGAGGATGCCCAGGACCACGAACATGGCCACAGGCACGGAGAGAAGCACGAGCGACATGAACCACAGGAATGCGTGCATCGGGCGATGCGGCGGGGGTTGTCGAGTCGCCGCCCTCAGGCGGCGGACCGGAACACCCCGCCGTCCTTGCCCTGCGGGGTCTCGATCTTGTAGGCGGTCTCGACGGCCTGTCCCTGCACGGGTTTCTTCCAGGGCACCGACCTGGAGACGATGATCGCGTGGCGGCCGATGAAGCGCTCCTTCTGCACGAAGCCGCGCAGCTCGACGGGCTCGCCGCGCTGATAGGCCAGCACGGCGGAGCGTCCCTCCCGGCCGGCCTCGCCCACCATCTGCACGATCTCTATCAGCGCCTGGCCGCGCAGCGCCTCCCGGAAGCCGGCCGTGTGCTGCAGCTTCCACTGGCCGACCCGAACGGTGCGGCCGGCCTGGCTGTCATAGGCGAAACTGCGTCGGTCGCCGTCCACCGAGACGTCTCCCAGGCCCGCGGCGTTGCCGCTCATCCGGCGGCCCGGCATGCTGCCCTGGGCCTTGAACTCGATCGGCAGGCGAAGCAGCCGGAGGGGATGCGGCGCCGGCATTTGCCGCAGCAGCTCGCAGGCATCCTCCCGCCGGAAGGTGTCTTCCTGGCCATAGATGATCCGGTCCACCACGGCGGCGAGGAGGAAGCGGTTGTCGAGGCTGGGCATCCGAGGCCGGCTCCGTCACACAGGATCGCCAGCCTAGCCTGAGCCCGGAGGAACACCATACCAATTTCTGGAAAGCCGGCGGAGAATGCGACAGGCCCGGCGCGCCATGGTCCTTATCACCCGGCGGTCGCGACAAAGAACAATCTCGGGAAGGGCAGCAGCACGGTGCCATCCGCCAGCGCCGAATAGGCCCGCGCCACCTCCGCCTCGTAGCGGCGCAGGAACGCCGCGCGCTCCGTCTCGTCCAGCGGCGGGAGGAAGGGGCGCAACCCGCTGCCCTTGAACCACTCGACCACGGCGGCCGCACCCTGGCCAGAGGATGGTGGTAGGTGGTGAGCCAGACGTCGGCCTTTGCGCCAAGCTGGCGCAGCGTCTCGAAGTACCATCCCGCCCTACGCCGTGGCGCCCGCGCTGTCCCGGCGGACGCCAGCAGAGCGGCGACACGCTCGCCCGGATTTGTCCGCTCCAAGGTGAAGAGCTGCGAGGTCCAGCCCTCGTTCCTGGGGACGGCCGCCAGCACGGCCTGCCGGAGTGCGCCGCGCGGGTCGGCATCGGTCGACAGACGGAAGGTTCGGCCGAGGTCGCGGACACTGTCCTGATAGACGCGAATGCGGATGGTGCGGGACAGGGCGGTGTCGATCATCCCGGCAGACTGCCACATCCTGCCGTGTCGCCACGACCGCCGGATCGCCGGGGTCGTTGAACGCGCGCGCCGGGCGGGACCCGGAGCGCCCCCTCAGGGCCCGTGGCCGGCCCCGGCCTTTCCACATGACTGGCCGCGAGGCCGGAGCGGCAAGCCCGCCGGGGGCTGGTCATGCCCGCCCGGCCCCAGGCGGGCCGCCATCGATCGCCGCCTCCCGCATCAGCGCGCGATACGCCATCTGGTCCTCATACATCCGCCGGAAGACCGCGTACTTGGCGTCGTGATAGCGCCGGATCGCGGCCTCGCCCGGTGCCAGGATGGTGCCCGCCCCGCTCATCGCCGCCATGGCTTCCGGCAGGCCGGGATGCACCCCGCCCGCCGTCGCGCCCAGCATCGCGGCGCCGAGCAGGATGGCCTCCGGCTCCCGCGGCAGCACGACACGGCAGGCCGTGGCATCGGCATGCTCGCGCAGGAAGACCGGGTTGCGGGTGCCGCCGCCGCAGGCCATGACGGTGTCGATGGCGTAGCCCCGCCCGTTCATCGCCTCGATGATGTGGCGCGTGCCATAGGCCACGGCCTGCACCGTGGCGAGATAGAGCAGCGCCAGATCCTCCGCCCCCGCCGCCAGGCGCAGGCCCGAGACCATGCCCCGCAACGAGGCGTCGGCGCGGGGCGAGCGGTTGCCGTGGAAGTCCGGCATCACGTGCAGCCCCTCGGTCAGCAGGGCGGGGAAGGGCAGGCCGGCGGCCATCCGGGCCAGCTCGCGGTTGAGCGCCTGGTAGATGGTCTCCCCCGCCCGGCCGGCGGCATCGGCCATGGCGGGATAGGCGGCATGGGTGGTGATGACATGGTCGATCAGCGCGCCGGTGGCCGACTGGCCGCCCTCGTTCAGCCACAGGCCCGGCATCATCGCCGCGTGATAGGGGCCCCAGACGCCGGGAACGAAGCGCGCCTCGGGCGAGATGGCCATGTGGCAGGAGGAGGTGCCGCCCACCAGCGCCACGCGCCGGTTCAGCGCCGCCGCGCCAGGGGCGGCGCCGTCCAGCGCGGCGCCGAGGACACCGAGGCCGCCGGCATGGGCGTCGATCGCCGAGGCGCCGACGGGGATGCCCTCGGGCAGGCCGAGGGCCGCGGCGGCGGTGGCGCAGAGCGTGCCGATGCGCTGGCCCGGCGGGAGGATCGCCGTGCCGATCCGGCGGAAGCCCTCCTCCGCCAGGTCATCGAGGCCGATGGCGCGGAAGAAGCCGGCGTCCCACCGCCCCTCATGGCCGAGATAGGTCCATTTGCACACGGCGGAGCAGAGCGAGCGCGCGAGGCTCCCCGTGGCACGGTGCGTCAGGTAGTCCGGCAGGTCGAGGACATGCGCCGCCCGGCGCCAGCTGTCGGGAAGGTGGCGCTTCAGCCAGAGCAGCTTCGGCACCTGCATCTCGAGCGAGATGCGCCCGCCGACGTAGCGCAGCACGTCATGCGCGCCGGCATTGATCTCCTCCGCCTCGGCGGCGGCGCGATGGTCCAGCCAGACCACGACGTTCTGCGCCGCATCGCCATCCTCGCCGGCCGGAACGGGGCCGCCCGCGGCATCGAGCAGCACCAGGGAGCAGGTGGCGTCGAATCCCAGGCCCCGCACGCGCGGCGTCCCGCCAGCCCGCGCCAGCCCCGCCAGCGCGCCACGCACCGCGGCGCAGACGGCGGACCAGATGTCCTCCGAGGATTGCTGGGCCATCTCGGGCGAGGGGCGCCACAGGCGGATGGGATGCGTGGCCTGGCCCAGCATGACGCCCTCCGGCGTGAAGGCCCCGGCGCGCGCGCTGCCCGTGCCCACATCAACGCCGATGACGATGTCCTGCATGGTGTGTCTCCTCGATGCGGGGTCCGGTCTGCGGATCAGGGCGCGGCGGGGGCGAGGTCCAGGCTGCCGCCGGCGCGGCGCAGCGCCGCCCGCGCGGCGGCGGGCGCCGACGTGTCGGTGACGACATGCCGGAAGGCGGAGAGCGGCGCGAAATAGGCCGGGCGAACCTGGCCCAGCTTGCTGCCATCCACCACCAGCACCGCCAGGGCGGCGCTGGCCAGCGCCATCTGCTTCACCGCGACCTCATTGAAGTTGACGCAGGTGGCGCCGTGCGCGGCATCCACGCCGGCGGCTGAGAGAAAGGCGGTGTTGAGACGCAGCCGCCGCAGGCTCGCCAGCGCCTCGTCCGAGCTGAAGGTGGTGGCGCCGGGATGATAGAGGCCGCCGAGCAGGATCAGCCGTGTGTTCGGCCGCCGCGCCAGCAGGGTGGCGATGTTCAGCGCGTAGCACACCACGGTGAGGGACAGGCCGGGGGGCAGGCTCTCCACCAGATGCGGCGTGGTGGTGCCGCAATCGACGAACAGCGCATCCCCCTCCCGCACCAGGCGGGCGGCATGGGCGGCGGCCTGGCGCTTGGCGGCGGCGTGCTGGTCCTGCTCGCGCTCCAGCGCATAGGCGCCCGGGGAGAGGGCGGGGGAGGGGGTGGTGCCGGAGGGGAGCACATGCCCGCCGAGCAGGATCACCCGCTGCTCGCCGGCCGCGGCCATCCGGGCCAGGTCGCGCCGCAGCGTCATCGAGGACACGTCCAGCCGGCGCGCCGCTTCCTCCAGCCGGGCCGGGCCGTTCTCCCGCAGCAGGCTCTCCAGCCGCGCCATGCGCTCGGCGCGCCGCCGGCCGGCCAGGCCCTGTCCCTCGCCGAGCGCCATGTCACCTCCCTGTCAGCGCCGCTTGACGTCGCGCGGAGCTGGTGTGAGGATTATAACAATTGTTATAAAACTGACAAATGCGGGGACGGCCGATCGCCGCCTCCGGAGGACGGCGGCACATGGTACAGGCGCAATCCGGGCCGATCTCGGCCGCAGCGCTGGCGAAGCTGATCGACCACACCCTGCTGAAGCCGGAGGCCGGCCAGGCCGAGCTGCGCCGCTGGGCCGAGGAGGCGCGCGCGCACGGCTTCTGCTCGGTCTGCGTCAATCCGGTGAACGTCGCGCAGGTGGCCGGGTTGCTGAGCGGCAGCGGTGTGCGGACCTGCTCCGTGGTGGGCTTCCCCCTCGGCGCCACCACGCCGGAGGCCAAGGCCTTCGAGACCGCGCGGGCCGTGCGCGACGGGGCGGACGAGATCGACATGGTGATCAACATCGGCGCGCTGCGCGACGGGCGGCTGGACGCGGTGCGGGCGGACATCGCCGCGGTGCGCGCCGCCTGCCCGGGCCGGGTGCTCAAGGTCATCATCGAGACCTGCCTGCTGGACGAGGCGCAGAAGCGCATCGCCTGTCGCCTCGCCGTCGAGGCCGGGGCGGATTTCGTGAAGACTTCCACCGGCTTCTCCACCGGCGGGGCGACGGAGGCCGATATCGCCCTGATGCGCGCCGAGGTGGGGCCGCGGATCGGCGTCAAGGCCTCGGGCGGGGTGCGGACGCTGGCCCAGGCGCAGGCCATGATCGCCGCCGGCGCCACGCGCATCGGCGCCAGCTCGGGCGTGGCGCTGGTCTCCGGCGCGGCGCCGGCCGCCACCGCCGGCTACTGAGACCGGGCTCGAAACGGAAGACAGGGAAGGAACAAGCCATGATCACTCGTCGCAGCTTCGGTGCGCTGGCCGCCGGTGGCCTGATGGCCGGCGGCCTCGTCCGGCCCGCCCGGGCCCAGGGCAAGGCGGTGGACGCCGGCAAGGTGGCCGCCGACATCAACGCGAAGGCGGCCAGGAAGCGCGTCATCGCGACCGTGGTGAAGGTCGACGGCATCGCCTGGTTCGACCGCATGCGCGAGGGCGTGAAGCAGTTCGGCGCCGACCAGGGCCACGACACCTGGATGGTGGGCCCGAGCCAGGCCGATGCCGCCGCCCAGGTGCAGCTCGTCGAGAGCCTGATCGCGCAGGGCGTCGACGCCATCTGCATCGTGCCCTTCTCGGTCGAGGCGGTGGAGCCGGTGCTGCAGAAGGCGCGGCGGCAGGGCATCGTCGTCATCTCGCACGAGGCGGCTGGGCTGCGGAACATCGATTACGACATCGAGGCCTTCGACAACCACGCCTACGGCGCCAAGCTGATGGAGAAGCTCGGCGAGCAGATGGGCGGCGAGGGCAAGTACGTGGCCACCGTCGGCAGCCTCACCTCGCAGTCGCAGATGGAGTGGATCGACGGCGCGGTGGCCTATCAGAAGCAGCACTTCCCGAAGATGCAGGAGGCCACGCGCCGCATCGAAACCTATGACGACGCGACGACGGACTACAACAAGCTCAAGGAAGTGCTGACCGCCTACCCCGACCTGAAGGGCATCCTCGGCGCGCCGATGCCGACCTCGGCCGGCGCCGGCCGCCTGATCTCCGAGCGGAACCTGCAGGGCAAGCTCTTCTTCTCCGGCACCGGCCTCGTCTCCGTCGCCGGCGAGTACCTGAAGAATGGCGCCATCAACTACATCCAGTTCTGGGACCCGGCGGTCGCCGGCTATGCCATGAACGTGATGGCGGTGATGGCGCTGGCCAAGAAGGAGATCAGGCCAGGGCTCGATCTCGGCCTGGCCGGCTACGGCGACCTGAAGCCGGTGAGCCAAGACCGCCCGAACGTCTTCGCCGGCCAGGGCTGGGTGGGCGTGACCAAGGACAACATGGCCCAGTACAACTTCTGAGCCGATAACGTCCGATCCCGGCGCGGCTCCTGACTGTCTCGGGGTCGAGAGGCGCGCCGCGACGCCGGGCGGGAGACGACGCTCCCGGATCCGGCTGGCCGCTGGAGGAAAGAGGTCCCATGACCGCTCCGCTGATCGAACTGCGCCATCTCGGCAAGAGCTTCGGGGCGGTGCACGCGCTGAAGGATGTCTCGCTCGCCATCGGCCGCGGCGAGATTCATTGCCTGGCGGGAGAGAACGGTTCCGGGAAGTCCACGCTGATCAAGATCATCAGCGGCGTGAACCAGCCGGACCGCGGCGAGATCCTGATCGATGGCCAGGCCGTGGCGGGCCTGACGCCGCGGGACGCCATCGCCCGCGGCGTGCAGGTCATCTACCAGGACTTCTCGCTCTTCCCGAACCTGACGGTGGCCGAGAATCTCGCCCTCAGCCTGGAACTGCAATCCGGCACCCGGATCGTCTCCTGGCGCCGCGTGCGGCGGATCGCCGAGGAGGCGACGCGCAAGCTCGGCGTCGCGCTCGATCTGGACGCGTCGGTGGAGACGCTGCCGACGGCGGGCAAGCAGCTCGTCGCCATCGCCCGCGCGCTGATGTCCGACCCGCGCCTGCTGATCATGGACGAGCCCACCACGGCGCTGACGGGGCGCGAGGTGGCGGCGCTGTTCCGCGTGGTGCGCGACATCCAGAGCCGCGGCATCGCCGTGCTCTTCGTCAGCCACAAGATGCGCGAGATGCTGGAGATCAGCGAGCGCCTGACCGTCATCCGCAACGGCGAGGTGGTGGCGGCGGGCCCGATCGCGGCGTTCGACGAGGCGGGTATCACCCGCGCCATGACCGGCCAGGAGATCGCCGCCGAGGGCTATCGCCGGGAGGGCGAAGCCGGGGCCACGCCGCTGCTGGAGGTGGAGAACCTCTCCGTCCCCGGCCAGCTCGACGACATCTCCTTCCGGCTGATGCCGGGGGAGATCCTCGGCATCTCCGGCCTGCTCGGATCGGGGCGCACGGAGCTGGCGCTCGCCCTATTCGGCATGAAGCCCGGCCACGGCGGCCGCATCCGCATCGACGGGCGGGAGGCGAGGCTCGGCTCGGCGCAGGCGGCGATCGCCGCAGGCATCGCCTATGTGCCGGAGGACCGCCTGACCGAGGGGCTGTTCCTGGCCGCGACCATAGACCGCAACCTGCTGGCCGCCTCGCATGGCCGGCTGAGCCGCTTCGGCGTGCTGCGGGCCGGCCGCGCGGCGGAGGCGGCGGCGGGGATGATCCGCGCGATGGCCATCGCCACCCCGACAGGCAACCGGCCGGTGACGCAGCTCTCCGGCGGCAACCAGCAGCGCGTCGTCATCGGCCGCTGGCTGCTGAACGATCCGCGCATCCTCATCCTGAACGGACCGACCGTGGGTGTCGATGTCGGCTCCAAGGCCGGCATCCACCGCAAGATCCGTGACCTGGCCCGCGGCCACGGCCTGGGAGTGCTGATGATCTCCGACGACCTGCCGGAACTGGTGGACAACTGCAACCGCATCCTGGTGCTGCACCGGGGCCGGCTGGTGGACGAGGTGGAGGCCGCCGCCACCAGCGAGGCGGCGCTCGGCGAGCGCCTGGGGGCGCTGCAATGAGTGGCCTGGCCCGGGCGCTGCGGCGCCATCCGGAGCTGATGGTGGCGGCGGTGCTGGTGGTCGCGGTGCTCGTCATCGGCACGGTCAACCCGGTCTTCTGGCAGCCCGCCAACGTCTTCAGCCTGCTGCGCGCCAGCGTCGTCACCGGCATCCTGGCGCTGGCCGTGCTGCTGGTCATGCTCTCGGGCGGTATCGACGTCTCCTTCCCGGCCTTCGCCATCGCCGCCATGTATCTCACCGTGAAGGCGATGATCGCCTGGGGATTCGACGGCGTCGTCCTGCCCTTCCTGATGGCGAGCGGCATCGGCCTCGGCCTCGGGCTGGTGAACGCGGCCTTCGTCCATTACCTGCGGATGATCCCGCTGATCGTGACGCTCGGCACCGGCACGGCGGTGCGCGGCTTCATCCTCGGCGTGGTCGGCACCAGCCAGATCAACATCGGCCAGATGCCACCCCGGCTGATCGACTTCGCCCGGGGCGAGTTTCTGCAGGTGACGCAGGGCGATGGCAGCATGGCGGGCCTGTCCTCGATGGTGCTGGTCTATGCGGCGATCGCGCTCGCCGTGCATCTCATGCTGCGCCACACCATGCTCGGGCGCGGCATCTACGCCATGGGTGGCGGCATGGAGGCGGCGCGGCGCGTCGGCTTCAACACGCGACGCATCACCTTCCTGATCTACGGCCTCGCCGGCGTCCTGGCGGGCTTCGCCGGGCTGCTGCACGGCGCGATGATCTGGACCGCCAACCCGCGCGACATGGTGGGGCTGGAGCTGGACGTCATCGCGGCCGTGGTGCTTGGCGGCGCCTCCATCTTCGGCGGCCGCGGCACGGTCATCGGCACTATGCTCGGCGTGCTGACGCTGGTCGTGATCACCAACAGCCTGATCATCCTGGGCATCGACACGACGTGGCAGCGCGTGGTGGTGGGGCTCATCGTCATCGCGGCCACCGCGATCACCGCCTGGCGCGATCGCCAGCGCCTCGCCTGAGGAGAGACAGCATGTCCGCCTTCATGCAGCGCCTGCGCCGGGCCGATACCGACCTCCTCCAGCTCCTCCTGCTGACGGTGCTGATCTTCGCCGGCATGGCGGCGCTGAACCCCGAGCGGTTCCTGCGGCCCTATGTCTTCGAATCCATCACCTTCATCGCGCCCGAGCTCGGGCTGCTCGCCATCGCCATGATGGTGGCGATGCTGACCGGCGGCATCGACCTTTCGGTCATCGGCATCGCCAACCTGTCGTGCATCCTGGCCGGCCTGTTCTTCCACAGCGTCGGTGCGCCGCGCGGGCCGGAACTCGCCAACCTGTCCCTGCCGCTGGTGCTCGCCGGGGTGGGCATCGCGCTCGGCACGGGGCTGCTGGCGGGGGCCGTCAACGGCTTCCTCATCGCCAGGCTGCGCGTCACGCCGATCCTCGCCACCATCGGCACCGGGCAGATCTTCACCGGCATCTGCCTGGTTCTCACCGGCGGGCCGGCCGTGGTGGGCTTCCCCGCGCTCTGGGGCCAGTTCGGAAACGGCACGGTTCTCGGCGTGGCCGCGCCGCTGGTGGTGTTCCTCATCGTGGCGGGGCTGGTCTGGTTCCTGCTCTCGCGCACCGTCTTCGGCATCGACCTGACGCTGATCGGCACCAATCCCCGGGCTGCCGTCTTCGCCGGACTGCGCACCGCGCGCACGGTGTTCCTCTCCTATGTGCTGACAGGCGGGCTGGCGGCCATCGCCGGCATCCTGCTCTCCGGCCGCACCAACGCGGCGAAGTCGGATTACGGCGTCTCCTACCTGCTCCAGGCGGTGCTGATCGCGGTGCTGGCGGGCACCAATCCGGCGGGCGGAAAGGGCTCGGTGCCCGGCATCGCCCTGGCGCTGGTGGCGCTGATGCTCCTGTCCTCGGGGTTGCAGATCATGCGTTTCAGCAATTTCCTCGTCGATCTCATCTGGGGTGGCTTCCTGCTGCTCTCCATCGCGCTGGCCGCCTGGCGCGCGCGGGGCCGCGGAGCATGATCGCCACCATTCCCCTGCATCCCGGCCTCTGCGGCGAGGCCCCGCGCGAGGTGTTCCGCGCCGGCGAGATGCGCGCCACGCTGCACCGCTACCCCACCGGCATCGGCGCGCTCCGCCTCGCCAATGCGCGGGGGATGGTCGAGGTCCTGCCCTGGATGGGCGGCATGATCTGGTCGGCCTGCTTCGACGGCGTGGATCTCGCCATGACCAGCGGCTTCGACATGCCGCGCCCCGCCGCCGGCATCGGCGGCACCTATGGCTGCTTCGCCTTCCACAGCGGATTGCTGCGCAACGGCGTGCCGGCGGCGGAGGACGACCACGCCGCGCATGGCGAGTTCCCCTGCGCCGAGATGCGGTCCGCCTGGCTGGAATGGGGCGAGGACGCCGAGGGGCCGTTCCTCCGCGCCGTGTCCGAGCGGGATCATGTCGTGGGCTTCGGGCCGCATTACCTCGCGCATCCCTGCCTCACGCTGCGCCCCGGCGCCACGCTGTTCGACATCGGCCTCGGTGTCGAGAACCGCTCCGGCAAGCCGATGGAACTGATGTACATGTGCCACGTCAACTTCGCCTTCGTGCCGGGGGCGGAGCTGATCCAGGCGGCGCCCTATACCCCGGAACGCGTGACGGTGCGCCGCGCCGTGCCCGCCCATGTCACGCCCAATGCGGACTACCTGGCGCTGATCGACGACCTCGCCCGCGATCCCGCGCGCATGGCGAGGCTCGACGAGTCCGCGCTCTATGACCCGGAGCAGGTCTTCTACCTGAGCGGCCTCGGCACCGATGCGCGGGGCGAGACGCATCTGATGCTGAGGCGGCCGGAAGGGGATGGCTTCGCGCTGTCCTACCGCCCCGACGCGCTGCCGCATTGCGTGCGCTGGATCCTGAACGATCCGGACCAGAAGGTGGCCGCCTTCGCCCTGCCGTCCACCTGCCAGCCCGAGGGTTACGCGGCGGAGAGGCGCAAGGGCCATGTGCGCCTGCTGCCGCCCGGAGGCCGCGCGGCCTTCGCCGTGCGCCTCGGCTACCTCGACCGGGCCGCCGCCGCGCGGATGGACCGGACCATCTCCTCCCTGACCATCTCCTCCCTGGCGTAGAACGGAGCGGCCGTCATGAGCGCGCGCATCGGTGTGGTCGGCAGCAACATGGTCGATCTCGTCACCTATATCGACCGGATGCCGGCGGCGGGCGAGACCCTCGCCGCGCCGTCCTTCAGCATGGGGCATGGCGGCAAGGGCGCCAATCAGGCCGTCGCCGCCGCCAGGCTCGGCGGCGAGGTGCTGCTGGTCAGCCGTGTCGGCGATGACCTGTTCGGCGGCGGCACCATCCGCAACCTCCGGGACATCGGCGTCGACGTGACGCATGTGCGCGCCGTGCCGGGCGCGCAGAGCGGCGTGGCGCCGATCTTCGTCGAGCCCTCGGGCGAGAACCGCATCCTGATCGTCAAGGGCGCCAACGAGCACCTGCTGCCGGCCGATGTGGACGCGGCCGCCGCGGACCTCGCCACCTGCGGGCTGATCCTGCTGCAACTCGAGATCCCGCTGGAGACCGTGTACCACGTCATCGACTGGGCAGCCGCGCGCGGCATTCCGGTGCTGTTGAATCCGGCGCCGGCGGTGCCGGAGCTGGATGTCTCGCGCATCCTGGGCGCCACCTTCCTGGCGCCGAACCAGACGGAACTCGGCATCCTGAGCGGCCTGCCGGCGGAGACGCGGGAGCAGGCCGAGGCCGCCGCCCGCACGCTGGTGGCGCGCGGGGTGAGGCAGGTGATCGTGACCCTGGGCGCGGAGGGCGCGCTGCTGGTGACGGCCGAGGGCCCGGCGCGCCACGTGCCGGCCGTGCCGGTGCGGCCGGTGGACACCAGCGGCGCGGGCGATGCCTTCCTGGGGGCCTTCGCGCAGCATTACGCGAGCCACGGCGACACGCTCGCGGCGATGCGCTGGGGCGCCCTGTACGCGGCGGATTCGATCACCCGGCAGGGAACCCAGAAGGCCTTCGCCGGCGAGGTGGAGTTCGCCGCCTTCCGCGAGGCCCTCGGCGGGGGCTGAGGCGCGGCCCCCGCGCGTTTTCCCGGAATTCCAGTCCCGATGCATCCAGGGCCGGGCGCGGCCCGTACCGCTCATGAGGGCGCCGCAAGGCGGCCCGTGCAGCAAGGATCATCGGCCATGCATGTTTCGTACTCTCTGGCACTGGGCTTCGGCCTCGCGGCCGCCGCCGCCGCCACGCCCGCGGGGGCCGCCACGCTGCTCGCGCTGACGAACGACAGCCGCCTGGTGGAGATCGACAGCGAGACCCTCGGAGCTGGCCGGCCTGTCGCCATCCGCGGCGCCGAGGGCCGGTTGCTCGGCATCGACCAGCGCGCGGCGGACGGCAGGATCTATGGCGTCACCGACACCGGCCGCATCGTGACGATCGATCACCGGAGCGGGCAGGCCGTGGTGGTCGCGCGGCTGTCGGAGCCCTTCACGCCGGGCGGAAGGAGCGTGGTGGACTTCAACCCCATGGCCGACCGTCTGCGGCTGATGGGCATGAACGGTGCCAACTTCCGCGTGCATCCCGACACCGGCGCCGTGACGCGGGATGGCGGGCTGACATACCAGCCGGGTCCGCTGGGCGGCACCGTGCCGCGCATCGTGGCCGGCGCATACACCAACAGCATCGGCAAGCCGTCCTCCACGGCGCTGTACACCATCGACACGTCTCTCGGACAACTGAACCTGCAGGCACCCCCCAATGAGGGCGTGCAGCAGGCCAGGGGCGCCATGGAATCGCTGCCGGCCGGTGTCGCCTTCGACATCCTGGCGGACGCCCAGGGCGGAAACCGGGCCTGGCTGCTGTCCGCCGGCCAGCTCGGGGTTGTCACGCTGGAAACCGGTCAGGTGCGCCTCCTCGGCGCCGTCGCCGGCCTGCCGGGCAGCGAGATCGTCGACATTGCCGCCCTCCATTGAAGGCCACCCCTCCCCACCCGCCCTCCCGGGAGACCGTGATGCACAAGAAGGCCACCGTTGCCGATCTGCTGCTGATGCCGAAGCTCTACGCCCTGCCGCGCCGTGGCGTGCAGTCGGCGCTGGAGCACTTCGTCTGCGGCTACAGCGCCACGCTCTTCGCCCAGATGAGCGAGGGGGCGGGCCTCCTCCATGACGAGATGCAGCGCATCCTCGACCACACCGAGGCCGAGGTGCTGCATGAATCCGCCGTCGACGCGCATGGTCTGCGCCAGGGCATCTACCGCCTGCTGTTCCAGGATGGCGTGGTCGGCTTCGTGCGCATGCGGCTGCGGGAGGATCATCGCAGCGCCGAACCGCCCCTGCCGCTGCGATCCGCCGGCTTCCACGTCGATTCCAGGCTGGCGGCGGTGCTGGCCAACCGGCTCCTCCGGGCGCTGATCCTCACGGAGGACCAGCCGGCACGGGGCGTGAACGCCCCGGTGGAGGATTTCCTGCTGTTCGACGGCGACGGAGCCTACCGGCCGGTGGTCGGGCAGATCTCGGACGACACCTTGCGCCGCCTTCTCAGCCTCGACCTTTCGCCCTGGCGCTGACCCGTGGCCGTGGGGGGGGGGGGCGGCCCCCCCCCCCCGGGCGCGCCGCCCCCCGCCCGGGGCCGCGGG
>NZ_JBSXMU010000072.1:0-19293 GCF_054073225.1 Teichococcus aerofrigidensis | reverse complement strand
CTGGCGGAGCGCCGGGCGCATCTCGCCGCCCTGGCGCGCGAGACCATCCGCCGCGCCGAGGCCCTGGCCGCCGCCGCCGATGCCGATTTCGGCGGACGCGCCACGGTCGAGACCCTGATCGCCGATGTCCTGGTGGCGGCGCAGGCGGCACGGCGGGCGCGGCGCTGGCTGCGCTGGTGGGCGCGGCCACGCTGGGTGCCGGTGCCGCTGGCCTTCCAGCCCGCCCTGGCCTGGACGCGGCCGGTGCCGAAGGGCGTGGTCGGCGTCATGGCGCCGTGGAACTACCCGGTGCAGCTCAGCCTCTGGCCCCTGGCCGAGGCGCTCGCCGCCGGCAACCGCGTGGTGCTGAAGCCGAGCGAGCAGGCGCCGCGCACCGCCGCCCTGCTGGCCGAGCTGCTGGCCGCCGCGCCCGGCCCCGATGTCGTGCGGGTGGTGCAGGGCGATGCGGCGGTCTCGGCCGATTTCGCCGCCCAGCCCTGGGATCACCTGGTCTTCACCGGCGGCGGCGAGACCGGCCGGGCGGTGATGCGCGGCGCGGCGGAGCGGCTGACGCCCCTGACCCTCGAGCTGGGCGGCAAGTGTCCCGCCCTGGTGTTGCCGGGCGCCGACCTGCGCCGCGCCGCCGGGGCCATCCTGGCGGGCAAGGCGATCAACGCCGGGCAGACCTGCGTCGCGCCCGACACCGTCCTGCTGGTCGGCCATGCCGCCGCCGATTTCGCCGCCGCCTGCCGGGCCAGCCCGGTGCGGCTGGAAAGCGCCGTCCTGCCCGCCCAGCGGGCCCGGCAGGCACGGCTCGCCAGCGGCGGCGAGGCGCTGCCGGGCGGCATCGTCCTGATCGGTGACGAGGGGGAGGCGGCGGCGGGCGAGATCTTCGGCCCCAGCCTGGCCGTGAGGGCGCTGCCCGACCTGCCGGCCGCCCTGGCCTGGGTGTCGGCCCGGCCGGCGCCGCTGGCGCTCTATCTCTTCGGGGCCGGCCGGGCGGAGGCGGCCGCCGTCGCCGCAGGCTGCCGGGCCGGTGCGATCGTCGAGGAGCGCTGCGTCGAGTTCGCCGCCTTCCCTGGCCTGCCCTTCGGCGGCAGCGGCGGCTCCGGCTTCGGGCGCTATCATGGCCGCGCCGGCTTCGAGGCCTTCAGCGACTGGCAGGCGCGGGTGCGGCACGGGCCGCTGTCCCTCTCCCGCCTGCTCGATCCGCCCCGCGGGGAGCGCGCCCTGCGGCTGGCGCGCCGCCTGCTGCGCTAGAGCGAATCCCGATCAGGTGGAACCACCTGATCGGGTGAAGATGCTCGCAAAAACAAATGGCCAGAGCGTGTGCCGTGAGCCTGGGCGAACGGAAAATGCTCTAGGTCCGCCACGGCGCAGGTCAGGGTGCGCGGCTCTGGCGCGAGCCATTCTTGTATAAGATAGATGTTCGATCTGCCATGCATTAAAAGCATGACTGAGAAGCTATGCACCCGCGATTGCTGCACCCGCGAAATGCGCAAGGCTTTGGCAAGGAGTGGCTCCCTATATTCACCTTACCGGCGCAATCCAGCGGCGGGACCAAAGGATCAAGGGGCCTACCCATGTCCGCTATTCTCTTCGTGACTGTCGTTGCCGCCCTCGTTGGAGGCGGACTTTATGCCCGTTCGCTGATGGAGCGGGACTGGCCGCAGGGCCTGCCGCACCTGCGCGCGGCCGACTGACGCCGCCACGCCTGCCCCGGGCCTTGCTCCGGCAAGGCCAGGCATGCGTCCGACATTAGGCATGCGTCTCCGGACGTTCCGGCCGCATCGCGCGCCGCCCCGCGCGGAGCGGCCCCGACGAAGTTCGCCGTGCCTGTCCCGCGTCTTCCTCAGGCGCCTGCCGCGACCGGCCGGCGGCGGTGGCATGGTGCGGACGGCGGGGCTCGAACCCGCAATCCCCGAGGGGAGGCAGATTTTCGTACCACCACGGCTTTCGCCGCCGCCTCGCGGCGTTCGTGGTCTGGACTGTCCCTTCACCCTGGCCGCCGGGCCGGCACCGCGTGCCGCCGGGGCTTTAGGCGCCGCCCGTCCAGTCTCTACACCTTCCTCCGCCGTCTCCGCCGGAGGCTTGGCTCGGGATTGGCGTGGGGCCGGCGGGCCCGTTAGCTTTCCCCGACTTTGAGCGGTTCTGCACCGCGGGTTTCCCCGCGGGCACTCCAATGGAAGTCTGCTGCGTCTACCGGTTTCGCCACGTCCGCATCCGGCCCGTCCTTGCCACAGGGCGGGCGCCCGGGAAAGTGCTCCGGGGTTACATCCCGAGGCTATGCCTCGCCCGCCGCGCGGAAGGGCGAGGCGGCGGCGAGTTCCGCCATCTCGGCTTCCATGGCCGGGCGTTCGCGCTCCAGGAAGGCGGCCACGGCCCGGCGCAGCCCGCCATGCCGGATGAGATGCGCCGAATAGGTCGGCACCGGCAGGTAGCCGCGCTGGATCTTGTGCTGCCCCTGGGCGCCCGCCTCCACCCGCCGCAGCCCCTGGGCGATGGCGAAGTCGATGGCCTGGTAGTAGCAGAGCTCGAAATGCAGGAAGGGCGTCTCCTCGGCCGCGCCCCAGTTGCGGCCATAGAGCGTGTCCCGTCCCATCAGGTTCAGCGCGCCGGCCACCGGCTCGCCCGCGCGCTCGGCCACCATCAGCACCACGCGCTCGCCCAGCCGCTCGGCGAGCAGCGGCCAGAAGCGGGCGGTGAGATAGGCGCTGCCCCATTTGCGGTCCACGGTGCTGCGGTAGAAGCGGTGGAAGGCCTGCCAGTGGCGCGACGTGATCTCGGCGCCGCGCAGCGTGCGGAAGGTGAGGCCGGCCGCCCGGGCCTCGCGCCGCTCGCGCCGCAGCTGCTTGCGCTTGCGGCTGGACAGGGCGCCGAGGAACTCCTCGAAATCGCCGTAGCCCGCGTTGCTCCAGTGGAACTGGGTGCCGAGGCGCCGCAGCCAGCCGGCCTCGCCCAGAACCCGCCATTCCGCGTCGGTGCAGAAGGTGACATGGGCCGAGGAGAGGCCCAGCGCCTCCGTCACCTGGGCCAGCGCCTGCGCCACCGCCTCCGGCCCGACGCCGCTGCCGGGCCGGCACAGCAGGCGCGCGCCGGGGACCGGGCTGAAGGGCACCGCCACCTGGAGCTTGGGGTAGTACTGCCCCCCCGCCCGCTCCAGCGCCTCCGCCCAGGCATGGTCGAAGACATACTCGCCGTAGGAATGGCTCTTGGCATAGGCCGGCGCGACGGCGACCAGCCGGCCGGCGGCGTCGCGCAGGGCGAGATGCTGCGGCAGCCAGCCGCTCCGCGGCCCGGCCGAGCCGCTCTCCTCCAGCGCCGCCAGGAAGGCGTGGCTGACGAAGGGATTCTCATCCCCCGCGCAGGCATCCCATTCCGCCGCGGAGATTTCCGCGATGGCGGGGTGCAGGCGGAGGGTCAGCTCCTGCGGCGGGACATCAGGCATGATGGGCAGCATGTGCGGCCGGCGCGCCCGATCGCAAGGGCCGCGGGCGGCGGCGGGCGCTCCGGGTCAGCGCGGCACCGGCCGGCAGGCCTCCCCCGTCGCCGCCGCCAGGCGGAGCATCCGCCGCGCCGCCACCGCCGCCCCGGCCGCGCCGCCGGCCAGCTTCGCCGCGTGGCCCTCGACCAGCTGCTCCACCCCGGCCTCCACCACCATCTCGGTGCCCACCGTCAGCCCCGTCGAGAAGGCCAGCCGCCGCAGCAGGCGCCACAGCACGCCGATCCCCGGCCGCACCCCATGCAGCACCGCCACCTGCCGCATCAGCCGCAGGCCGATCCAGGCCATGGCCGCGGCATCCAGCGCCGGCGAGGGGATCACGGCGGTGGCCAGGAAGACCTGCCGCGCCGCCTGCCCGCCCAGCGCCCGCACCCGCGCGTCCAGCACCGGCATCAGCGCGGCACGGAGCAGGCCGCGCGCCTCGCCCATGCTCGCCGCCTTGCGCAGCTCGGCCACCGCCGCCTCGGCCTCCGGCAGGCGCAGCGCCAGCGCATCGGCCCAGCGCAGCAGGGCAGGTGGCGGCCGGGCGGCGTCCGGCGTCTCCCGCAACGCGCGGGCCAGCCCATCCAGCGCGTCGAGCCGGCGCAGCGCGCGCCACTCTCGCCCCAGCCCCCAGAGCGCCAGCCCCCCCGCGCCCAGGCCGAGCGCCGCGCCGAGCCAGCCCAGCACCGGGGAGGCGGCGAAGAGATCGTCCAGCATCAGCCCCAGGCCGAGGCCGAAGCTCCCCAGCACCAGCAGCGCCGCCGCGCCACCCAGCGTGCCGAGCGAGGCCAGCCAGCCGGCGCCGGGCGCGGCCTCCGGCAGGCTCAGCACCAGCGGCTCGCCATGGCGGATCGGCCCCTCCCCGCCCTTCCGGGGGCCGTCGCCGGGGTCCAGCCAGGCGGGGCCGAGGCCGGGCGGCGGCAGGGCGGCCTCCAGGGGCAAATCCAGGGACGGATCCAGGGGCTGCGGCGCGCGCGGCTCGTCGGCCCAGCCCGGGGCGGAGCCGGGCCGAGGGTGCGCTGGCGTGGGACCGGTGGACTCGGGACCGGCGGCCCGGGGCGGCAGGCTCACAGCGCATCCTCCAGCAGCCAGGTGATCAGCTCATCCATGCCGATATGCGGCAGACCCTCCCGGCCGTCCGGATCGATCAGCGGCGGGCGGAACACCGGCAGTTCGAAATAGGGCCGTTGCCAGAAGGCGTCCCCCGGCGGCGGCGGGGCGGCGGGGATATGACCGGGGCGGAAGGGGCGGCGCCGGTTCTCGCCCAGCGGCACGCCCTGCACCACCGGCGCCCCGCCGGGCGCGGCCGGCGGCGCCTCCTCCGTGCAGCGCAGCGCCGAGACGGCGCGATGCGTGACCATCCGCCCGTCCGGCACGGCGACCATGCCGCGGAACAGGCTCTCGAAGGCCGGCCGCTGCGCGGCGGGCACATGGTCCACCTTGCTGGCGACGAAGGCGACGCGCCGGAGCAGGGGCAGGCCGAGCCAGCGCGAGCGGGAGCGCGCGTCATAGGCGCGGGCGATCTGCGCCACCGCCTCGCGCGTGTCCTCGAAGGCGCCCTCCCCGGCGCAGAGCGCGCCCAGCGCGTCGACCAGCACCACCTGCCGGTCGAAGCGGGCGAACCAGGGGTCGAAGTAGCTCTGCCGCATGTCGTCGCGATAGGCCTCGAAGCGCCGGGCCAGCAGGTCGCGCAGGCTGCCCGGCGCCGGCGCGCCCTCGCCCGGACAGGGGAAGAACCACATGAGCGGGCTCTCGCCCTTGGGACCTGGCACCAGGAAGCGGCCCGGCTGCAGCCAGCGCAGGCCGAGCCGGTCGCGCGCCTCGGTCAGCAGGGCGCGGTAGAGGAGGTAGCCGCGCCGGGCCACCGCCTCCTCCGCCGGCGCCTCCGGCGGCAGGCTGGCCAGGAAGGCCATGAATTCCCCCGCCACGGCGCTGCGCGGCGGGCGGCGCAGCAGCGCCAGGGTGGCGGCGGACCACTGGGAGAAGTCCTGGTCCAGCAGCGGCAGGTCGAGCAGCCACTCGCCGGGATAGTCGAGCAGTTCCAGCCGGATGCGGCGGGAGGGCAGCAGGCCGCGCCAGGTGCCGCCGCGCTCCACCGTCAGCGTCAGCGCGGTGCTGGCGAGATCGCTGGTGCGGGGCGGCCAGTGCGGGCTGGCGCCGGCGAGATCGCGCAGCTTGTCGGCGGCATCGAACCAGTCGAGCGCCTGGGTGCCGGCCGGCTCCAGCCGCACCGCCTCGATGCGCCGGCCCTGCTCCGCCATGTGGCGGGTCAGCGCCGGCAGCGTGTCGCGGCCGCGGCCGAGGGCCAGGAGATTGGCGATCAGCGAGGTGATGAAGACCGTCTTGCCGGAGCGGCTGAGGCCGGTGATGGCCAGGCGCAGCGTGGTCTCGTTGAGGAGGCGCTCCGCCTCCGTGGTGATCCGGGTCAGCCCATGCCCGATCTGCTCGATCCCCGCCGCCATCTGCCTCCCGTCCCGCTCCTGGCCCTGCCCATGTGGGGAGCGCATGGCGCCGCGGCCAGACCCGCGCCGCGGCGCGGGCCTCAGCCGGGTGGGAAGACCTTGCGGAAGAAGTGCCGCGTATGGCCCGGCGGATTGTCCGGCACATGGCCGAACTCGGTATAGCCCTGCCTGCGGTAGAACGCCGGCGCCTGGAAGCTGTAGCTGTCGAGCCAGGCGCCGACGCAGCCGCGCGCCCTCGCCTCCGCCTCGGCCCGCGCCAGCAGTGCCGCGCCGAGGCCGCCGCCACGCAGCGCCTCGGGCAGATGGAACAGCTCGATGAACAGCCAGCCCTTGTCGGTGCGCCCGGTCAGACCGCCCAGCACCGCGCCGGTCTCCGGGTCGCGCACCAGGACCGAGAGCGGGCGGCGGCCGGAGGGCCCCACCGCCGCCTCGTTGAAGGCGAGGATGCCGCGCAGCACCACGCCGCCATCGGCGCCCTCGGCATCGGTCACCTCGATGGCGGGAGGGCCGCTCATGGGGCGATCTCGAACATCCCCTCGACCTCGACGGCGGCGTCCATCGGCAGGCTGGGCACGCCGATGGTGCTGCGGGCATGCCGCCCGGCCTCGCCGAAGACCGCGACGGCGAGATCGGAGGCGCCGTTCATGACCTGCGCGTGCTGGGTGAACTCCGGCACGCAGGCGATGAAGCCGCCCAGCCGCGCCACGCGCGTGACGCGGTCGAGATCGCCCACCGCCGCCTGCAACTGCGCCAGCACGTTGATCAGGCAGAGCTGCGCCGCCTCCTGCCCGGTCTCCAGGCTGACCGTGGCGCCGAGCTTGCCCGTATGCGCCACCACGCCGTTGCGCGTCGGCACCTGGCCGGAGACGACGACCAGCCGCCCCTCCAGGGTCACGGTGAAGGGCACGTAGTTGGCGACCGGCGCCGCCGGGGTGGGCAGGGCGATGCCGAGTTCGGCGAGGCGCGCCGCGATACGTCCGGCCATGGGGACAGCTCCTTCTCTGGCTCAGCGGGAAGCGGGAGGGGGGGGGATCGGGAAGCGGGATCAGCCGACGAGGCGGAAGGTGCGCCGCCGCGCCGCCGGCGAGGGCTGCGCCGGCAGGTCGAGCGGCAGCAGCGGCCCGCGGTCGGAGGGCGGCAACCCGGCCTCCACGCCGTCCTCGGGCACCGGGTCCGGCCACAGGCGCAGCGCCTCGGCGGCGCCGAGCTGGGCGATGGCCAGCCGGCGGAAGGCCCAGTCCAGCACCGAGGTGGCGCTGAGGATCTCGGGGTCGCCCTCCACCGGCCCGGCCGGGCCGGAGCGGGTGACGCAGTCGCGGCTGTAGGCGAAGCTCGACACGTAGTCGGAGAGCGGCACGCCCCGCGCCAGGCCGATGTTCACCGCCTGCAGCAGGCCTTCCAGCAGGCCGCGCCCGCCGGCACCGTCGCGGCCGACGGACAGGGCGATGTCGGACAGGCTGCCATCGGCGGCCTCGCTGCCGCGCAGCGTCACCCGCTGGCCGCCCACGACCACCTTCCAGAGATGGCTGCGCGCCACCGCCGGGCGCGGCGGCGGCAAGGGCCGGGCCGGCTCCGGCCGGGCCAGCAGGCGCAGGGTCGGCAGCCGGTCCACCAGCCGCGCCGGGTCGCGGTAGAGCTTCAGCGTCGCCTCCAGCGCGGCGAGGCGGATCTTGTCGACACGCAGCGCCCGCTTCATCGGGTTGCGGTTGATGGCGGCGATCAGGTCCCGCCGCCCCAGGATGAAGCCGGCCTGCGGCCCGCCGAGCAGCTTGTCGCCCGAGAAGGTGACGAGATCCGCCCCCTCCGCCACCGCCTCACTCACCGTCGGCTCGCGCGCCATCCCATGGGCGGACAGATCGACCAGGGTGCCGGAGCCGAGGTCGTTCAGCAGCGGCACGCCGGCCTCATGGGCGATGGCGGCGAGTTCCGCGCCCGGTACCTCGGCCGTGAAGCCCTCGATCCGGTAGTTGGAGGGATGCACCTTCAGCAGCAGCCCGGTCTCCGGCCGCAGCGCCGCGCGGTAGTCGCGCGCATGGGTGCGGTTGGTCGTGCCGACCTCGACCAGCCGCACCCCGGCGCGCGCCATGATGTCGGGCATGCGGAAGGCGCCGCCGATCTCGATCAGCTCGCCCCGCGAAACGATGGCCTCCCGCCCCTCGCCCAGCGTGTTCAGCGCGATCAGCACGGCGGCGGCGTTGTTGTTCACCACCGTGGCGTCCTCGGCCCCGGTCAGCTCGCGCAACAGGCCGCGCAGGTGGTCGTCCCGCTCGCCGCGCCCGCCGCTCTCCAGGTCGAACTCCAGCGCCACCGCCTCGCGCATCGCCGCCGTCGCGGCCTCGATGGCGGCCTCGGCCAGTTGCGCGCGGCCGAGATTGGTGTGCAGCACCGTGCCGGTCAGGTTGAAGAGCGGACGCAGGCCCGAGCGCTCCCGGGCCGCCAGACGGTCCAGGGCGGCGGCGGCCACGGCAGCGGCGGCGGCCTCCCGCTCCAGGCCGGCGCCACCGGCGGCGCGCAGCCGGGCCAGTTCCTCCCGCACCGCGGTCGTCACCTCCGCGCGGCCGAAGCGCTCGATCGCGCCGCCGGCCAAGAGCAGAACATGATCCACCGAGGGCAGCGCACGCAGCGCGTCCGGCGCGGCCATGGCTCAGTACCCGATCAGGAAGGGGTCGAAGCCGGCGCGGCGATACGCGGTCTCGCGCATCATCAGGTCGAGGCCGAGGCTGGCCACGTCGTCGGCGATGGGCTCCAGGGCAGGGTTGAGGTTCTGGTAGAAGATCTTCACCCAGGAGCGGCAGGCGTCGCAGGTCTCGGCCTTCACCGTCGCGGCCTCGTCCGATCCGGCCGCCGGCTCCACCTCCTTGTAGCCCACGCCCTGGGTCGAGCCGCAGGCCAGGCACTTGATCCGCACCTCGTTCCATTGCGTGCCGCAGGCGGCGCAGGCGGCGTAGCGCGCGCCCTCGGCGCCCGGTCGCCCGGTCACCAGGGAGGCGGCGGGCGGGCCGCCGCAGGCCGGGCAGACGCCGGTCTCGATCGGCACCAGCCGCTCCGCTGGCAGGGTGGCGGCGCGCCGCGCCATGGCGACCTGCAGGGCGGCGGCGAGGAGGATATGCTCCGGCAGCTGCTCCACCGGGAGCGAATCCTCCGCGACGGCCTCCAGCATCGCGCCCAGCGCCTCCGGCCCGGCCTCGCGCAGGGCGGCGATGGCGGCGGCGGCGGGCTCCGGCATGGTCGATGGCGCCAGCCTGTCGAGGAAGCGGGTGACCAGGCCCGGCAGGGCGGCGTCGCGCGCCAGGGCGTGGCGGTCGAGCGGCGGCATGCGGCCGTCCCGCGCCCGCTCCACCTGCCCGGCCGGAAGCGGGTCGGGCGGCGGCAGGCCGGCGGCGACCTCCGCCTGGGCCGCGCAGATCCCGGCCAGGAAGCGCAGATAGGGGCCGAGCGGGTTCTCCGCCGCCAGGACCTCCAGCCGCTCGGCGCGCTGCCGGAACAGCGCCGCGGGATCGGGCAGCAGGGCGAAGGGCGGCTTGCTCAGCCGCCCGATGGCGGAGGGGTCGGGCTGCAGCCCATGGAAAGTGGACATCTCACCTCGCGGGCCGGACCGGCCACATGCGCCTCGGGATTACTCGGCGGGGCCGGTCTTGCGCTGCCCCGCCAGATCGCGCAGCCACTTGCGGTGATGCCGCCAGGCCCAGCCGCCGGTGACGGTGCCCCGCGTCATCGCGCGCAGCGTGCCACGCGTCCAGAAGGCCGCATAGACGTGCAGGATGAAGACGCAGATGATCAGCACCGCCGCCACCGAATGCGCCAGCACCGCGACCCGCCGCATCGGGATCGAGACATAGGCGGCGAAATAGGCCTCCCAGATCGCCACCCCGCTGACGATCAGCAGCAGGATCAGCCCGGTCATCGCCCAGAAGATGAACTTCTGGCCGGCATTGTACTTGCCGAGCTCGGGGAGCCGCTCCTCGCGCCCGCCGATCACGTCGCGGATGCGGCTGAGCCAGACGATATCCACCTTCTCCGGCAGGTTCGCCTTCCAGAGCTGGAAGAAGAAGATGAAGAAGCTGAGGAAGAGCACCACGCCGATCCAGGGGTGGAAGGCACGGGTGTTCTGTCCGCCGCCGAAGAGCGCGGTCAGGAAGTAGAGCGAGGGCGTGAACAGCGCCAGGCCGGAGAGGGCCAGCAGGATCAGGCTGGTCGCCGTGATCCAGTGGTTGAGCCGGGCGCCGGCGCCGTAGCGGTTGACCGTGACCGGCTTGCCGGGATGCACCGCATCGCCGGGCTGGACGCGCTCCACCATCACGCATGCTCCCCTGGCGGCGGCACGGGCTTGCCCTCCACCAGCTTCTCGGCGTTCTCCTCATCCTCCCGCGAGACGCGGTTGGGCCGCGCGAAGACGCCATGGACGATGCTGCCGACCGCCATCATGCCCATCGCGGCGAGGCCGACATACTTGGTCACGCCCTTCCAGCTCTGCACCAGGGGCGAGATGCGCGGATTCTCCGGCAGGTTGGCGTAGATCTGCGGCTTGTCGGCGTGGTGCAGCACATACATGACATGCGTGCCGCCGACGCCCGGCGGATCGTAGAGCCCGGCATTGGCGAAGCCGCGCGACTTCAGGTCGGCGATGCGCCCGGCGGCATGCTGCTTCATGTCCTCCTTGGTGCCGAAGACGATGGCCTGGGTCGGGCAGGCCTTGGCGCAGGCCGGCCCCTGGCCCACCGCGACACGGTCGGAGCAGAGGGTGCACTTGTAGGAGCGGTGATCGGCCTTGGAGATGCGGGGGATGTTGAAGGGACATCCCTTGATGCAATAGCCGCAGCCGATGCAGTTCTCGTGGATGAAGTCCACGATGCCGTTGGTGTACTGCACGATGGCGCCGGGGGCCGGGCAGGCCTTGAGGCAGCCCGGATCGGCGCAGTGCATGCAGCCATCCTTGCGGATGAGCCACTCCAGATTGTCGGTCTCCGGGTTCACCCATTCCGTGAACCGCATCAGGGTGAACATGTTCTCGGTGAGATCGTGCGGGTTCTCGTAGACGCCCGTGTTCTCGCCGATCGCCGGCGTGGTGTCGTTCCACTCCACGCAGGCCGACTGGCAGGCCTTGCAGCCGATGCACTTGGAGACGTCGATCAGCTTGGCGACCGGGGTGAGCTGCCGCTCGGGCGGCGGCAGGTCCTCCGTCGCCGAGCGGCGGACCAGATCCCGCTCGCCGAAGTTGCTGGCCATGGGCTGGGTCGGCGGGTTGCTGACCGCGGTGCGCGGACTGTCGCTCATGCCGCTATCCCCTTCACGGACCGCCTCATGACGTCACCCCGGGCGCCGAGGACGGCTCGATGTTTACCAGGAAGGCCTTGTACTCCGGCGTCTCGATGTTGGCGTCGCCCACGAAGGGCGTCAGCGAGTTCGGGCCGAAGCCCTTCTTCGCCGAGCCTGTGAAGCCCCAGTGCAGCGGGATGCCGACCACATGGACGGTCTTGCCATCGCAGATCAGCGGCCGGATGCGCTTGGTCACCACCGCCTTCGCCTTGACCGAGCCGCGCTTCGACCAGACGCGCACCCAGCCGCCCGGGGTGATCTGCCGCAGCGCCGCCAGCTCCTCCGAGATCTCGACGAAGAACTCGGGCTGCAGCGCGGCATTCACCCGGTTGTGCTTCGTCCAGTAGTGGAAGTGCTCGGTGAGCCGGTAGGAGGTCGCCGCGAAGGGGAACTCCTCCGAGGTACCGAACTGCGCCAGGTCGCTCTCGAAAAGCCGCGCCACCGGATTGCCCCGCATGCGCGGGTTCATCACGTTGGCGATGGGGCTCTCGAAGGGCTCCATATGCGCCGGGAAAGGCCCGTCCCGCATCATGCCCCGCGTGAAGAGGCGCGACACCCCCTCCTGGTTCATGATGAAGGGCATGACCTCGCCCGGCTTGGCGGTGACACCGATATCGGGGACGTCATAGCCGGTCCAGCGCGTGCCATCCCATTCGATGATCTTGCGGCTGGGGTCCCAGGGCTTGCCGTTCAGGTCGGCGGAGGCGCGGTTGTAGAGCGTCCGCCGGTTCAGCGGCCAGGCCCAGGTCCAGTTGGGATGCGTGCCGGTCTGGTCCGGATCGCTGTTGTCGCGCCGGGCCATGTTGTTGCCGGCCTCGTTGAAGCAGCCCGAATAGATCCAGCAGCCGCACATGGTCGAGCCGTCATCGCGCAGCTGCGTGAAGTTCAGCACCTGCTTGCCGGCCGCCACGATCACCTTCGACGGATCGTTCGGATCGGTCAGGTCGGTCAGGGCCCGGCCGTTGATCTCCTTCGCCAGCTCCTCCGGCTCCGGCTCGTTCGGATCGTGGTACTCCCAGGACAGGTTGAGGATCGGGTCGGGGAAGGCACCCCCCTCCTTGCGGTACAGCTCGCGCATGCGGAGGAAGATCTGCGCCATGATCCAGGTGTCCGGCCTGGCCTCACCGGGCGCGGTGCCGCCCGGCCAGAACCACTGCAGCCAGCGCCCGGAATTGGTCAGCGAGCCCTGGTCCTCCGCGAAGCACCGCGTGGGAAGCTGGAAGACCTCGGTCTGGATGCTGGCGGTGTTCACGTCGTTGAACGCGCCGTGGTTCTCCCAGAAGCGCGCGGTCTCCGTCTCCAGCGGGTCCATGGTGACCAGGAACTTCAGCTTCGACAGCCCGGCCACCACCTTGCCCCGGTTGGGGAAGGCCAGCACCGGGTTGAAGCCCTGGCAGAGATAGCCGTTGACCTTGCCGTGGTTCATCAGCTCGAACATGCGCAGCACGTCGTAGGAGGGCACGTCGAGCTTGGGCAGGTAGTCGTAGGCCCAGCCGTTCTCGGCCCGCGCGGCATCGCCCCACATGGCCTTCATGAAGCTGACGAAGAACTTGCTGTAGTTCTGCCAGTAGCTGGTCTGCCCGGGCCGCAGCGGCTTGAACTGCCGCGAGGCCATGTAGGTGGCCAGATCCGGCTCCTTCTCCGTCGGCATGTTCAGATAGCCGGTGAGGAGATGCGACATCAGGCCCAGATCGGTCAGGCCCTGGATGTTGGAATGCCCGCGCAGCGCGTTCATGCCGCCGCCCCGCACGCCGATATTGCCCAGGATGAGCTGGAGCATGGCCATGCCGCGGATGTTCTGCGCGCCGTGCGAATGCTGCGTCCAGCCCAGCGCGTACATGGAGGTCATGGTTCTGGTGGGCGAGGAACACTCCGCCACCATCTCCGCGATCTTCAGGAACTTCGCCTTGGGCGTGCCGCAGATCCGCTCCACCATCTCGGGCGTGTAGACCGAGACGTGCTGCCTCAGCAGGTTCCAGACGCAGCGCGGGTGCTGCAGGGTCGGGTCCACCCTGGCATAGCCGTCCTCGCCGATCTCATAGTCCCAGCTGGTGCGGTCGTAGTCGCGCTTCTCCTCGTCATAGCCGGAGAACAGGCCATCGGCGTAGCCGAAGCCTTCCTTGACGATGAAGGAGGCATTGGTGAAGGCCTTGGTGTACTCCCACTGCACCTTGTCGTTCTCGATGCAGTAGCGGATCAACCCGAGCAGGAAGGCGATGTCGCTGCCCTGCCGGATGGGCGCGTAGAAATCCGCGACCGATGCCGTGCGGGTGAAGCGCGGATCGACCACGATGAGCTTGGCGCCGCGATGCGCCTTCGCCTCCGTGACCCACTTGAAGCCACAGGGGTGCGCCTCCGCCGCGTTGCCGCCCATGACGACGACGAGATCGGTGTTGCGGATGTCGGTCCAGGAGTTGGTCATCGCTCCACGGCCAAATGTCGGGCCCAAACTGGACACCGTGGGGCCGTGTCAGACGCGCGCCTGGTTATCGAATCCGACGATTCCGAGGGTCTTGGCCACCTTGAAGGTCGCCCAGGCCGTCTCGTTGGTGGTGGCGGAGGCCGCGAGCATGCCGGTGGTGGTCCAGCGGTTCACCGGCAATCCCGCCTCGTTGGTGGCGAGGAAGTTGGCGTCCCGATCGTCCTTCATCAGCCGCGCGATGCGGTCGAGCGCGTAGTCCCAGGAGACCTGCTCGAAGCGATCGGAGCCCGGCCGGCGCACCATCGGGTGCTTCAGGCGGGTGGGCGAATGGACGAAGTCCTTGAGCGCGGCGCCCTTGGGGCAGAGCGTGCCCAGGTTGGTCGGATGGTCCGCGTCACCCTCGATATGGGTGATCTCGGCCCGCTCGCCCTTCCGCACATCGCCCCTGGAATAGAGGATGATGCCGCAGGCGACGGAGCAATAGGTGCAGGTGTTGCGCGTCTCGGTCGTATTGGCCAGCTTCAGGGGCCGGACCAGGGCGGAAACCGCCGCCTCAGCCTCGCCGAAGCCCAACGCACCCAGCGACGTCGCTGCAACACCCGCGCCGGCGGCTTTCAGAAAGCCGCGCCGCGAGAGTTCCATGTTCATCACGGCCCTCCCATCCACTGAGCCGACCCTGGCAGGTGGTCGGACCAGGAAGAGGTGAGGCGCGGCCAGTTCGGTGTCAAGCGGAAAGCGATTCGCCCGGCGGCGCGCCCGACATCGCCGCATGTTTCTGATAACGCTTCTCAATTCGCCAAGCCCGGGAAGCCCGCCCGGTTCAGTCCGGCCTGGCGCCGGAGAGCTGCACCGCCTCGCGCCACTGCGCGGTATCGGCACGGATCGCCGCCTCGAACTCGGCCGGCGAGGTTCCCGTCGGGATCAGGCCGATGCGCAGGAACTGCTCGCCATTCGCCGGATCGCGCACCACCGCGTTCGCCGCCGCGGCCAGCCGGTCGATGATGGCGGGCGGCGTGCCGCGCGGCGCGAACAGCCCGTTCCACCCGATCAGGGTCAGCGGCACCTGCTGTTCCTGAAGGTCGGAATTTCCGGCGCCGCCGGCCAGCGCCGGGTGCCAGTCACCGACAGCCCGCGCAGCAGGCCCTCCCGCATCGGCTGGTCGCCAGTGGTGAAGTCGATGATCATGAGGTCGACGCGGCCGGCGATGACCTCCTGCACCGCCGCGGAGCCGCCGCGGAACGGCACGTGCAGGAGCTCGATCCCGGCCGTCCGCCGGAACAGCTCCGTATAGATGTGGGAGATCGTGCCATTGCCGATTGAGGCATAGGTCAGCTCCCCTGGCCTCTGCCGCGCCAGGGCGATCAGCTCCTGCAGGCTGCGGGCCGGCAGGCCAGCGCGCACGAAGAGGCAGTTCGTCGACAGGCCGAACTGCGTAATGGGCGCGAAGTCGCGCAGCGCGTCGATCGGGACGCGTGGGTCGAAGACCGGGTTCACCACCAGGCTCCCGGCGACGCTGCAGACCAGGGTATAGCCATCCGCCGGCTGCTGCCGGGCATGGTCCAGGCCAATGGTGCCGCTGGCGCCGCCGCGATTGTCGATGACGAAGGGCTGCCCCAGCCGGGCGCGCAGCCCTTCCGCCACGAGGCGGGCGGTGACATCCGCCTGCCCGCCCGCCGGGGCCGGCACCACGATCCGCACCGGGCGGCCGGGGTAGCCATCAGCCTCCTGGGCCCTGACCGCCGTGCCCCCCGCCAGCGCCGCCGATGCCGCCAGAAGAATGTCGCGCCGTCGCGCCATGGCCTGTCTCCTCCTGCTGCCCGCGCTCTTCTGTCCAGCCCGGGTCCTGTCTCGCTCATGGACAGGAGACGTTAGGCGCCGCCGCGTGGAAAGCCCCCTTCTCCCTGCGCCTCAGCCCAGCAGGCGCTCCGGATGCGTGAAGACGTCGAAACGGCCGCCCCGCGCGCGGGCGATCAGCGTCAGCCCGGCCGCGCCGGCGGTGCGCACCGCCAGGGCGGTGGGCGCCGAGACCGCGATCAGCACCGGCGCGCCGAGCAGCACGGTCTTCTGCACCATCTCCACCGAGACACGGCTGGTGAGGACGACGGCGCCGCCCGCCGGCGCCTCCCCCTGCCGCCGCACCGCGCCCACCAGCTTGTCGAGGGCGTTGTGGCGGCCGACATCCTCGCGCGCCAGCACCAGGCCCTGGCCGGCGCGCCAGAAGCCCGCCGCATGCACCGCATGGGTCACATCGTGCAGGGGCTGATGCTCCGACAGGGCCGCCAGGGCCCGCGGCACCGCATCCGCCGCAAGGCGCAGGCCGGCCTCGAGCCGTGGCAGCGGCCGCAGCACCGCCTCCAGGCTCTCCAGCCCGCAGAGGCCGCAGCCGACCGGGCCGGCCATGTACCGGCGGCGGTGCAGCAGGGCCTCGTCGCGGTCCTCGGACAGGGTCATCCGCACCTCGAAGCCCGCCGGGCGCGGCAGCACCTCCAGCGCCGTCAGCTGCCCGGGCTCGGCGATGATGCCCTCCGTCAGGCTGAAGCCGAGGCCGAAATCCTCCAGGTCCCGCGGCGTCGCCATCATCACCGCATGCGTCGCCCGGCCATAGGTCAGCGCGACCGGCACCTCCTCCGGCACCGGCACCTCCCCTGGCGCCACAGGAGGTGCCGGCCGCGCCGCGTCGTGGCGCCGGGCGGGGCAGAGGGCATGGGCGGGCGTGTCGTGCATCGATCCTCCGGGGTCGGCCGGCGTGGCGCGCGGCATCCCCGCCTCCGGCCACCGCCTCAGCGGAGATGGGGCAGGCGCGGCGGGAAGTCACCCCGGCGCGCGGGCGGCGTCACCGCAGCCCGGCCCGGCGCAGCCCCTCGGCGTAGTGCTGCCGGTCGGCCGCGCCGCGCACCGGCGTGCGGCGCAGCGCCTTGGCCACCGTGAAGTCGGGCTCGATGGCCAGCAGCCGCTCGCGCAGCTCCGCCGCCTCGCGCGCCTCGCCCAGATGGCCCAGGGCGGAGAGATAGGTCTTGTAGGGATAGCTGAACTCCGGCCGCAGCGCGGTGCAGGCCCGGCCGACCGCCGCCGCCTCAGCATGCCGGCCCAGCATCAGCAGGGGAATGCCGCGCCCGGCGTCGAAGAAGAAGGCGTGAGGATGGCAGGGCGAGAGGGCGAGGTAGCGGTCGAACTGCGCCAGCGCCACCTCGTGCCGCCCCCGGTAGCTCTCCGCCATGCCGGAGAAGACCCAGGCCATGGCCAGGTTCGGGTTCCGCGCCAGGGCGCGGGCATGCAGCTCCGCCGCCTCCTCCACCTGATGGTGCAGGAAGGCGCGCACATGCCCCTGGATGGTCAGGGCCTGGGCATCCAGCGGGTCGAGACCGCTTGCCCGCCGCGCCAGGCGCTCCGCCTCCCGCGTGCTGGCCGCCTCGTCCGCCGCCCAGCCCTGGCCGACCAGGAAGAGATGCCAGTAGGCGTGCCAGGCATGGGCCTGGGCATAGTCCGGCTCCAGCCGGATCGCCTCGTCCAGCCAGCGCCTCGCGCCGAGGAAGGTCTCGCGATCCAGGCCATGGATCGCCGGGATGGCGCGCAGCAGAAGGTCGTAGGCACTGCCCTGGCTGGGGCGGGCGCCGGCGTGATGCGCCTCGATCAGCAGGATCTCGGGATCGATCCGCGCCACCACCGCGGCCGCGACCTCGTCCTGCAGGGCCAGCAGATCGCCGGCCGGGCGGTCGAAGCGCTGGCTCCAGACCAGGCCCGGCTCGCGCTGGTCGGCCAGCCGCAGGGTCACGCGCAGCGTTTCGCCGCCGCGCTGCACGGTGCCGCTCAGCAGATAGTCGAGGCGGAGCGCCCGCGTCGCCGCCTCCACCCCCTCGCGCTCCGCCAGGCTGGCGAGGGAGGTGCTGTCGGCGACGAAGATCCAGCGGAGGCGGGACAGCGCGGCGCCGATCTCCTCCGCCAGGCCGAAGCCGAGATGCGGCGCGACCCCCTCACCCAGCAGGCGCAGCGGCACGACGCCGAGCCGCGCGCCCCGCTGCCGTGGCGGCGGTGGCGGCGCCGGCTGTGCCAGGGGCGGGCCGGCCGTGGCGCGGAGCGCCTGCGCCAGGGCCTCCGTCTCGGCCGAGGGGGTGGCGTTGTAGCGGCTGGCGAGCAGGTTGCGGCAGGCCTCGTAGGCGGCCAGCGCGGCGCCGCGGTCCCCCTGCGCCAGCCGCAGCCGGATCAGGGCCTGCCACCCCTGCTCCCGGCTCGAATCGATGCGGAGCAGCCGTTGCGCCGCCTCCAGCGCCGCCTCCTGCGGGCCGGCCGAGGCCAGCAGGGCGGCGGCACGGTTGGCCGCCGCCTCCTGCAGCCGGCCCCGCTGTTGCGTCAGCCAGGCATCGAAGGCGGGATCCAGCCCCTCCAGATCGGGCAGGACGGTGTTGGACAGCAGGTCCAGCGCGGCCGGGGTGGCGTCCGGCGCGAGCAGCGCCAGCGCATCCACCCAGACATCCTCCCGCTCCAGCGTCAGCGCGTCGCGCCCGGCCTGCAGAAGGCGTGGCCCGGCGGGCGAGAGCGCGGCCTGGAGGTCATGCAGCGCCTGGCGCAGCGAGCCGCGCTGCTGCTCCTCGCCGCGGCGGGACCAGAGCAGCTCGGCCAGGCGCTGACGCGGCACGGGCTGGCCCAGCGCCATGCCGAGAACGGCCAGCAGGGCGCGCGCCTTCCGCGAGCGCGGCAGGACCGCCTGGCTGGACAGGGTCCAGGCCTCCATCGGGCCGATCAGGCCCAGGCGCAGGCGCGGGCTGGCCGGGCCCGGAGCAGGCCAGGACGGCAGCGGCGGGCCGGCGTCCCGCCCGGCCCCGATCCTCTCGATACGGCCCATGGCGCCAACCTAGCCGATCTCACGAAGCTGTCACCTATTGGCGCGAAGTCCGGGCCGGCACCGCTACCGTGGGGACAGGGACTGCCCCAGAGCCACATCCGCGCCGCGCAGCGCCGCCCGCAACGAGCGCTCCGCTCCCTCCAGCTCGAAGGCAACGAAATCCCGCTCGATCGCCTCGGCGAGATCGCGCGGCCCGGCCTGGCCCAGGCGCTCCATCTGCTGGTGCCGGTCGCGGCAATGGATATAGCGGCGCGCCTCGGCATAGACGCGGAGCAGGCTGTCCTGCCCTTCATTGTAGGCCTGCAGCATGTCCTCATCCCCCTGGGCGAAGGCGTCCTGGCTCCGGATCTTGCTCATCATCATCGCCTGCTCCGATCGTGGTTCATCTGGCCGCAGGCTATCGGCGCCGGCGATGCGGGGCGCGTGATTAAGGAACCCTTAACGTCAAGGCCCCGTCAAAAGGCGGCCAGGGTTTCCCACCGCAAAATCGGAAAATATTCCTTGATTTCATCAACCATGGGTTTAATATCCCTGTTGTTGGGGTAGAGATGCCCCGGCGTCCTTCCCACCGACAGGCCGCCCTCTCGCGGGGGGGCCCGGCCCCAAGGAAAGAATCCCCATGACCAAGCTCTCGATCGACAGCCTGCGTGATTCCGGCCGCGTGCGTCTCGGCGCCGGCATGCGCGCTCCCGGCGCGGTTCCGCCGCTGCCCGGCGCGGCGACCGCCCGCGGCGCCGCCTGCCCGCCCCGCCGGGCGGCGCCCGCGCGCCGCGGAAGGCGCTGGTGGTGG
>NZ_JBSXMU010000071.1:0-19379 GCF_054073225.1 Teichococcus aerofrigidensis | reverse complement strand
GCGCCACCGCCAGCGCCGCCACGGCCAGGAAGAGCAGCCAGATCATCGCCCCGCCTCGTCCTCCAACGCGGCGAGGCGGGCGCGCTCGGCCTCGCTCAGCGGCGGCGCCTCGGGCACCGCGCCGCGCCGGCGGCGGACCAGCAGGATGGCCAGCGCGCCGCCGCCGACCGCCAGCACCGGCATGCCCCAGAGCAGCGCCGTGGCCCAGGTGACGGGCGGGCGCAGCAGCACGAAGTCGCCGTAGCGGTCATGGACATAGTCCATCACCTGGCGGTCGCTCTCGCCCATCGCCACCCGCTCGCGCACGATGCGGCGCAGGTCGCGCGCCAAGTCGGCCTCGCTGTCCTCGATCGACTGGTTCTGGCAGACGAGGCAGCGCAGCTCGCGCCCGATCTCCCGCGCCCGCGCCTCCTGCGCCGGGTCGCGCAGCATCTCCGAGGGCAGGCCGACGGCGCGCGCCGCGCCGGACAGGCCGGACGCCAGCACGAGCGCGAGCGCCAGGGCGGACAGGGTGCGGCGCATCAGGCGTGGCGCCGCAGCAGCGGGCGGATGTCCTGCTCCAGCACCTCGGGCGTCACCGGCCCCGGCCAGCGCCAGCGGACGATGCCCTGGCGGTCGATGAGATAGCTCTCCGGCACGCCATAGACCCCCCAGTCGATGGCGACGCGGCCCGGCGCGTCCTGCGCCAGCTGGCGGAAGGGGTTGCCATGGCGCTGCAGGAAGGCCCGCGCATCGGCCGGCCGGTCCTTGTAGTTGATGCCGAGGATCGTCACCCCCTCCCGCGCCAGCCGCATCAGCTGCGGATGCTCGACGATGCAGGGCACGCACCAGCTGGCCCAGAAGTTCACCAGCACCGGCGCGGGCAGGCCGCGCAGCGCCGCCTCGGTCAGCGGCGGGGCGCCCTCCTCCAGCGCCGGCAGGCTGAAGGCCGGCGTCGCGCGGCCGAGCAGCGCGGAGGGCACGCCGCGCGGGTCGTAGCTGCCATCGCCCAGGCCGCGCAGCATGGCGTAGAAGCCGGCGCCCCCGGCCGCGACGAGGCCGAGCGGGGCGAGCATCAGCAGGCGGCGATTCATGGGTGGTCGTCCGTTCCTCTCGGCGTCATGCCGGCACGGCCCGCCGCTTCGCCGACGGCGCCGCGACACGCACCCGCCGGTCGGAGAGGGAGAGCCCGCCGCCCAGCGCCATGATGGCGGCGCCCAGCCAGATCCAGGGCGCCAGCGGGTTGTGGTGCAGGCGCAGCACCGCCGCGCCCTCCTGCTCCTCGCCCAGCACGGCGTAGAGGTCGACGAGCCAGGTGGTGTGGATGGCGGCCTCGGTGGTGGTCATCCGCGCCACGGGGAAGAAGCGCCGCTCCGGCGCCAGCACGGCGACGGTGGCGCCGTTCCGTGTCACCGTCACGGTGGCGCGCCGGGCGGACCAGTTGGACCCCACGGCATCCTCGACCCGGTCGAGGCGCCATTCATAGCCCGCCAGCGCCACGCTCTCCCCGGGCTGCAAGCCGGCCAGCCGGTCGGTGGCCAGGCCCATGCCCGCCATGCCCAGGATCGAGACGCCGAGCCCGGCATGCGCGATGGCCGCGCCCCAGGCCGCGCGCGGCAGGCCCCGCGCCCGGCTCCAGGCGGCGGCGGGCCGGCGGAACAGGGCGATGCGGTCGAGAACATCGGCCAGCGCGCCGCCGATCAGCCATGCGGCGGCGGCGAAGCCCAGTGCCGGGCCGATCCGCGCGCCGGCGAGGGCGAGGCAGGCCGCCGCCGCCAGCGCCGCCAGCAGCGCCGCCCACCAGAGCCGCTGCAGCACCGGCCAGAGCTGCGCCCGCTTCCAGGGCAGCAGCGGCCCGGCCGCCATGGCCAGCACCAGCGGCACGGCCAGCGGCAGGATGGCGGTGTTGAAGAAGGGCGGCCCGACCGAGATCTTCTGCCCGAGCAGCAGGTCGGCGAACATCGGCCACAGCGTGCCGGTCAGCACCACCGCCGCCATCGAGCAGAGCAGCAGGTTGTTCAGCACCAGCCCGCCCTCGCGCGAGAGCGGGGCGAAGAGGCCGGCCGGCGCCATGGCCGGCGCCCGCCAGGCGAAGAGCGCCAGCCCGCCGCCCAGGTAGAAGACCAGCAGGCCGAGGATGAAGACGCCGCGCTCCGGGTCGTTGGCGAAGGCGTGCACCGAGTTCAGCACGCCCGAGCGCACCAGGAAGGTGCCGAGCAGCGAGAAGCCGAAGGCCAGCAGCGCCAGCAGCACGGTCCAGACCTTCAGCGCCTCGCGCTTCTCGACCACGATGGCCGAGTGCAGCAGCGCCGTGCCGGCCAGCCAGGGCAGCAGCGAGGCGTTCTCCACCGGGTCCCAGAACCACCAGCCGCCCCAGCCCAGCTCGTAATAGGCCCACCAGGAGCCGAGCGCGATGCCGAGGGTGAGGAAGGCCCAGGCGGCCAGCGCCCAGGGCCGCACCCAGCGCCCCCAGGCGGCATCCACCCGCCCCTCGATCAGCGCCGCGACGGCGAAGGCGAAGGTCACGGCATAGCCGACATAGCCGAGGTAGAGCAGCGGCGGATGGAAGGCGAGGCCGGGGTCCTGCAGGATCGGGTTCAGCCCCTGCCCGTCCGGCGGCGGCGGCCAGACCCGGCCGAAGGGATTGGACGTGGCCAGGATGAAGGCCAGGAAGCCCACCGCGACCAGTCCCAGCACGCCGAGCACGCGGGCGCGCAGCACCCCCGGCAGGTCGCGCCCGAAGCCGGCCACCGCCCCGCCGCAGAGCGCCAGGATCAGCACCCAGAGCACCATCGAGCCCTCGTGGTTCCCCCAGGCGCCGGAGAGCTTGTAGAGCAGCGGCTTGGCCGAGTGGCTGTTCTGCACCACGTTGATGACGCTGGTGTCGTTGGTGACGAAGGCCCAGAGCAGGGCGGCGAAGGCGGCCGCGACCGCCAGCAGGTGCCCCGCCGCCAGCGGGCCGGCGGCGGCGATCAGCCGCGCCTCGCCGCGCTGCGCGCCGAGCAACGGCAGCACCGCCTGTGCCAGGGCCAGGGCGAGCGCCAGGGCCAGGGCGAAATGGCCGATCTCCGCGATCATCCGCCGCTCTTCGCCTCCGCGGCGGGGCTGCCAATGGGGCTGCCAATGGGGCTGCCAATGGGACTGGCAGTGGGACTGAGCGTGTTCCAGGAGGCGGCGGGGGGCGGGGCGCCCCGGGCCGGGTCCCAGTGCCCGCTGCGCTTCAGCGCGTCCGCCACCTCCGGCGGCATGTAGGTCTCGTCATGCCGGGCCAGAACCTCGCTGGCGCGGAACAGCCCGTCGGGGCCGAGGCGGCCGAGCGTCACCACGCCCTGCCCCTCGCGGAACAGGTCGGGCAACACGCCGACATAGGCGACGGGAATCGTCGCCGGCCCGTCGGTGACGCGGAAGCGGGCCTCGGGGCGGCCGTCCGGCGTCCGGCCGCGCTGCAGACTGCCGGTTTCGACCAGGCCGCCGAGGCGGAAGGCGCGGTCGGGGCCGGGCTGCCGCGTGGCGATGTCGCTCGGCGCCAGGAAGAACACCAGATTGTCCTGGAAGGCGGTCAGGGTCAGCGCCGTGGCGGTGCCGAGACCAAGGCCGGCCAGCAGCAGCACCCAGAGCCGCCGCTTCTTCCGCGCCGCGCCCATGCCGCGGCCCGGGGAGGCTCCAGGGGACATCCCGGAAGACGCCCCACTCATGCCCGCCCCTCCCGGCGCGGCTCGATCTGCCGCAGGCGCCGCCGTGCCAGGGCGTGGCGCCAGGCCGCCATCGCCGCCATGCCGCCGAAGCCCATCGCCGCCAGGGCCCAGGCGAGGGTCACGTGCCACCAGTGCAGGCTCATGCGCGCCGCGCCCGGGCCAGTTGCGCCTGCCGCAGGCGCCGTTCCATCACCGCCGCCCGGCTGCGCGCCAGCACCAGCGCGGCGAAGGCCAGGCTGAAGCCCAGGGCGCAGGTGAGCAGGGGATAGAGCAGCGCGACATGCAGGCCCGGGGCGCCGATGCGGGTGACCGAGGCCGTCTGATGAAGGGTGTTGAACCAGTCCACGCTCCACTTGATGACCGGCAGGTTCAGGGCCCCGATCAGCGCCAGGATGGCGCCGGCCCGGGCGCCGCGCTCCTCGTCGTCGAAGGCGCGGACCAGGGCGGCATGGCCGACCCAGAGGAAGAACAGCACCAGCACCGAGGTCATCCGCGCATCCCAGGCCCACCAGGTGCCCCACATCGGCCGGCCCCAGAGGCTGCCGGTGGCGAGGCAGAGGGCGGTGACCATGGCGCCGGCCGGCGACAGCTCCCGCGCCACCAGATCCGCCAGCGGATGGCGCCAGACCAGCGACAGCACCGACAGCACGGCCAGCCCGGCATAGCCGCCCATGGCCAGCCAGGCCATGGGGACATGCACGTACATGATCCGCACCGTCTCGCCCTGCTGCCAGTCGGGCGGCGAGAAGACCAGCGCCCAGGCGGCGCCGGCTCCCAGCACCAACCCGGCGAGCGCCCAGAGCCAGGGCAGCCAGCGGTCGGTCAGGCGCAGGAAGCGGCCGGGATTGGCGAGGCGGTGCAGCGCCGCGCCCCGTCCGGGCGGCGCGGCGGGGCGCGGGGCGGCCGCGGTGGGGCCGGGCAGGGGGGTGCTCACGGCGCGCAACCTAGCCTGCCCTCGCCGGAGGCGGAAACGCCGATCGCACGCTCGAACAACACGATAAGCCTGATCCATGAGCCAGGGGGGGGTGCGGGGGGGCGGATGCGGCAGACTTAGGCGCTGGCGTCGCCGGATTGAAGCCATGGCCGCACCCGGTTACGTGAGGGATACAGCGGCGCCGCCGGACGGGGGGCGCCCCAGGAGGGGAATCCGACCATGCTGTTCGCCATCTTCGCCGAGGACAAGCCGGGCGCGCTGGAGCTGCGCCTCGCCACCCGGCCGACGCATCTGGAGTACCTCGACAGCCAGGTCGAGAAGCTGGTCCAGGTCGGGCCGCTGCTCGACGCCGAGGGCAAGCCCTGCGGCAGCCTGCTGGTGGTCGAGGCGGCCGACCAGGCCGAGGCCGAGGCGCTGGCCGCCGGCGATCCCTATGCCAAGGCCAGCCTCTTCGCGCGCACCGTCATCCGCCCCTTCCGGCAGGTCTATGCCGGCGGCCAGCGCGTCGGCTGAGGCGGCTGGGCGGTGCGGCACTGGCTGGTCAAGAGCGAGCCCGACGCCTTCTCCTGGCAGGAGCAGGTGGCGAACGGGGTGGAACCCTGGACCGGCGTGCGCAACGCCCAGGCCGCCAACCACCTGAAGGCCATGCGCCGCGGCGACCTGGCCTTCTTCTACCATTCCAATATCGGCAAGGAGATCGTCGGCGTGGTCGAGGTGGCCCGCGAGGCCTATCCCGACCCCACGGAGACGGTGCCGGAGGGCAAGGCGCCGCGCTGGGTCTGCGTCGACATGCGCGCGGTGGGCGCGCTGCCGCGGCCGGTGGGCCTCGCGACCATCAGGGCGACGCCCGCGCTGGAGGGCATCGCCCTGGTGCGGCAGTCGCGCCTCTCGGTCATGCCGGTCTCGGCGGAGCACTGGGCGGTGCTCTGCCGGATGGGCGACTGGCGGAGCTAGGGGGGGCGGGGCCGAGGGGCGCTCAGCGCCGCGGGCGCGGCTCGCGGTCGCCGAACCAGGGCGTGCCCTGGCTGGGCGGAAATTCCGGCGGTGGCACCGGCGGCGGAACCAGGGGGCCGGGATCGACATAGACCTGCACCCCCGATCCGGTCTGGCCGGTGCCCGGCTCGCCCGGGCCCCAGGCGCCCTGGCCGGGTGGCCGGCGGCGGAGGTCGCGCGGGATCTCCTGCCACCCTCGATGGCGGCCATCGGCGCCACCCTGCCACGGGGCGCCCCCGGCCGGGTGCTCCGGGCGGCCTCCGTGGAGGCCCCGGGACTCGAAATGCCACGGCGTGCCTCCCTGGCGTCCGGTCTGGTGTCCGGTCGGGCCGGGAACATAGCCCTGGCCTTCATGGTCCAGGCGGAGCTGGGCCTCGGCGGCCCGGGGCGCGGCCAGGGCCAGCCCGGCGAGCAGCAGGGCGCAGTGGGTCCGGCATCGCATCGCGGCATCTCCCGTCTCGGCCATGCCAGTTTGCGCGACCGGGATGAACAGGGGATGAAGCGGCCGTGCCCGGCGACGGAGGAGGGAGAATGACCGAGGAACGCGCGCTGTGCCGCCTGGAGGAGATCGCCGACGGCAAGGCCAGGGGGTTTCCCGGCGTCTCCGGCGGCTTCATGGGGCTGCTCGCGGTGCGCCAGGGCGGGCAGGTCCGGGTCTATGTGAATGCCTGCCCGCATATCGGCGTGCCGCTGGAGATCATGCCGGACCGCTTCCTCGACGGCGCCGGGCGTCGCATCGTCTGCGCCGTGCATGGCGCGACCTTCCGCATCGAGGACGGCTTCTGCCTCACCGGCCCCTGCGCGGGGGACAGCCTGGAGGCGGTGCCGGCGCGGATCGACGCGGAGGGGACGATCTGGGTGCCGGCCGAGGCGGGGGCCTGAGGCGCCGCTCAGCGCCCCGCCAGGGCCTTGTTCTCCAGCCGCGAGATCACCCGCACCAGCGGCCAGAGCAGCAGGAAGTAGGCCACCGCCGCCGCCACGATCGGCGTCGCGTTGTAGGTCGCGTTCTGCGCCTGCCGCGCCTGGAACAGCAGTTCCGGCAGGGCGACGACGCTGGCGATGGAGGTGAGCTTCACCACCTCCAGCGTGTTGCTCACCAGGTCCGGCAGCACGTTGCGCACCGCCTGCGGCAGCACCACGTGCGCCAGCGCCTGCCCCCGCGAGAGGCCGGTGCTGCGCGCCGCCTCCATCTGGCCGCGCGGCACGCTCTCGATGCCGGCGCGCAGCACCTCGCCGTAATAGGCGCCGGTGTTGAGGAAGAAGCCGATGGCCACCGCCCCCCAGGCGCCGGTGTCGATGCCGGCGAAGGGCAGCCCGGCATAGAGGAAGACCAGCAGCACCAGCGGCGGGATGGCGCGGAACAGGTCGGTCCAGCCGGCCGCCGCCAGCCGCACCGCGCGCGGGCCGGAGGTGGCCAGCAGGGCCAGCAGGACGCCGCCCGCGAGGCCGAGCGGCACGGTGATGGCCGAGAGCGCCAGGGTGTAGAGGAAGCCCTGCCACAGGATCGGCCAGGCCTCGCGGACGATGTCGGCGTTCAGGAAGGCGAAGACGAAGTTTTCCACGGCGACGCTCAGCCTTCTTCTTTCATGAGGTTCACGCCGCGCCGCGCGGCCCGCGATCGCATGGCTAGCGCTTCCAGGCGAAGCGCGTCTCGATCCAGCGGCCGAGCGCGACGACGGGGATGAACAAGATCAGGTAGGCGATGGCGCCGAGGGTCAGCGGCGAGGGATTGGCCGAGAAGGACATGGCGCTCTGCGCCGCGCCGAGGATCTCGGAGACGCCGACCACCGAGGCGAGCGCCGTGCCCTTGGTGATGGCGATGGTGCGGTTGGTCAGCGGCGGGATGGTGATGCGCAGCGCCTGCGGCAGCACGACATGGCCGAGCGTCTGCGCGAAGCCGAGGCCGGTGGAGCGCGCCGCCTCCCACTGCCCCTTCGGCACGGCGGTGATGCCGGCCCAGAAGATCTCCTCGGCGAAGGCGGCCAGCACCAGGGTCAGCGACAGCCATGTCGCGGCGAAGCCCGAGATGGACAGCCCCGCCGCCGGCAGACCGAAGAAGAGCAGCACGATGATGACCAGCGGCGGCAGGGCGCGGAACAGGTCCACCGTGAAGATGATCAGCCAGTTCAGCGGACGGATGGCCAGGCTGCGCAGCAGTGCGAGCAGCAGCCCCAGCGCCAGGCCCGAGACGACGATCAGCAGCGCCAGCAGGACGGTCAGGCCGAGCCCCTGCGCGATCTGCGGCAGGTAGGTCGCCATGACCTTGAGGTTGAAGAAGGAGAAAAGGAAGTTGTCGAGCCCGCCCATCGCCGCGTCTCAGTGCCGGTCGATCTGGCGGATGAAGGCGCGGGTGCGCTCGTGCTGCGGGTCGCCGAAGATCTGCGCCGGCGGCCCCTCCTCCAGCTTCTGGCCATCGGCCATGAACACCACGCGGTCGGCGGCGGCGCGGGCGAAGGCCATCTCGTGGCTGACCACCACCATGGTCATGCCGCTCTCGCGCAGCTCGCGCATCACCGCCAGCACGCCGCCCACCAGCTCGGGGTCGAGCGCGCTGGTCGGCTCGTCGAACAGCATGACGCGCGGCTCCAGCGCGATGGCCCGGGCGATGGCGACCCGCTGCTGCTGCCCGCCCGAGAGCTGCGCCGGATAATGGTCCGTCCGCTCGCCGAGGCCGACGCGCTCCAGCGCGCGGCCGGCGAGCTCCGCCGCCTCCGCCCTGCTCTTCCCCAGCACCCTGCGCAGCGCCAGCATGACGTTCTGCCGCGCCGTCATGTGCGGGTAGAGGTTGAAGCTCTGGAAGACCATGCCGATGCGGCGCCGGGCGGCGTTGATGTCCGTCCTGGGGTTCAGCAACTCGATGCCGTCAATATGGATCGAGCCGTCGCTCGGCTCCTCCAGCCGGTTCAGGCAGCGCAGCAGGGTGGACTTGCCGGAGCCCGAGGGGCCGATGATGAAGACCAGCTCGCGCTCCGCCACCGCGAGGTCGACGCCCTTGAGCACCGTGAGCGAGCCGAACCGCTTCCAGAGGCCGCGCGCATCGACGATCGGGCGCGGCGCGGGGGGGGATGAAGACATCGGCGCATTCCTCGGCTTCTCGGCTGGGCGCCTATAGGGCAGGCTGGGCAGGCTGGCAAAAGTATCGGTATGCAATTTCCGCGCCAGGATTCCGGTCAGGGCGGCGGGCCGGCCTCCGTGATGCGCCCCTCCAGCCGGGTACGGGCGGCGCCCTGCCGCCGCAGCCAGTCCGCCAGCGCCTCCTCCAGCGGCCGGCCGTTGTCGAGCACGGCCAGCGGGGCGTCGCGCAGCGCCGCGTAGCCATCGCCGCCGCGCCGCAGGAAGTCGTTGGTGACGATGCGGTAGGCAGCCTCCGGCCGCCACGGCGCGCCGCCGACCTCGACCGAGGCCAGTCGCTCCCCCGGTGGCGCGCCGGGCCGCCAGCGCAGCCGCATCCCCGCCACCTGCGGAAAGCCGCCGCCATTCTCGTGCGCGCGCGCCAGCCCCGCCTCCAGTGCCGCCCACAGGTCGGCGCCGCGCAGGGTGACGACCGAGAGCGTGTTGCCGAAGGGCAGCATCTCGAGCAGCGCGCCCCAGCTCACCACCCTCTCCGGCAGGCCGGCGCGCAGCCCGCCGCCATTGGTCAGGGCGGCGTCCGCCCCCGGCGCCGCCGCCAGCATGGCGTCGGCCAGCAGGTTGCCGAGGCGGCATTCGCCCTGGCGGCACCCCGCGGGTGAGAGGCCCGGCGCGCCCGGCCCCACGGCGCGCGCGCGCAGCGCCGCCAGCGGCGCGCCGTATTCCGCGACCAGCGCGGCCACGGCCGGGTCCGGCGCCAGCGACTCGTCCACCGCCCGCACCATGCCGCCATGTCCGGCGACCCGGCCATCGGCGCCCAGGTCCAGGTCGAGCCGGCCGAGCCAGCGGCCATAGGCGCCGGCCTGGACGATGCGCACGGCGCGGTCGCGCCCCTCCACCACCAGCGGATGCGGCCCCTCGGCGCCGGGCAGGCCATCGGCCAGCAGCGTATGGGAATGGCCGCCGATGATGGCGTCGATGCCGGGCACGGCGGCGGCGAGCGCGCGGTCGGCGGCGAGGCCGAGATGCGACAGCACCAGGATCGTCGCCGGCCCGCCGGCGCGGATGGCGGCGATCTCGCGCAGGGCGGCCTCCGCCGCCTCGGTGAAGCGCAGGCCCGGGCCCGGGCTGGAGGCCTGCGGCGTGGTCTCGGTGGTGAGGCCGATGACGCCGATCCGCAGGCCGCCGCGCCGGAAGGCCACATGGCCGCGGATGCGGGCCGCCAGGGCCGGCTCGCGCGCCATGTCCAGATTGGCCGAGAGCAGGGGGAAGTCCACCGCCGCGGCATAGGCGGCGAGCGTCAGCGGGCCGTGGTCGAACTCGTGGTTGCCGAGCGCCATGGCCTGGCAGCCGGTGGCACGCTGCACCGCCGCCTCGGCCAGGCCGCGATGCGCGGTGTGATAGAGGCTGCCGGTGAACTGGTCCCCGGCATCGAGATGCAGCACGGCCCGGCCGTCGGCTTCCGCCGCGCGCCGCGCCACGGCCAGGGCGGTGGCCATCCGCGCGCTGCCGCCGAGGCAGGGGCGGCCCTCCTGGCAGGCGGCGCCCGAGGCCTGCTGCCCGTCATGCCGGGCATGGACGTCGTTCAGATGCAGCAGGGTGAGGCGCCCGGCGGTTTCCGCCGCGGCGCGGCGCAGGCCGGGGAGGCCGAGAGGGGGGAGGCCGAGAGGGGGGAGGCCGAGAGGGGGCAGGCCGAAGGCGGGCAGGGCCAGACCGCCGGCCAGCAGGGCCCGGCGGGTGGTGCGGAAATGACGCATGGCCATAAAATTTCCGGTTGGGGTCGCTTTGCCGTCCTTCGCCTCAGCTTTAGCCCAAGACTTGCCTTATTCCGAATGTCCCTTGCATGACGGCGGCCGCGTCGATCCGGCATGGCCGCCGCCCTGCGCCTGACGTGAGACTGGAATTGCGATGCAGGTCTACCTGCCCATCGCCGAGATGTCGGTCGATGCCCTGCTGCTGCTCGGCATCGGCTTCGGCGTGGGCTGGCTTTCCGGCCTGTTCGGCGTCGGCGGCGGCTTCCTGCTGACGCCGCTGCTGATCCTCATCGGCATCCCGGCGCCGGTGGCGGTCGCCTCGGGCGCCAACCAGACCCTTGGCGCCTCGGTCTCCGGCCTGATCGCGCAGTGGCGCCGCGGCAATGTCGATCCGCGCATGGGGCTGGTGCTGCTGGCCGGCGGCTTCGTCGGCTCGGCGCTCGGCGTGCAGCTCTTCGCCTGGTTGCGGCGCCAGGGGCAGGTGGATCTCGCCGTCGCCGTCTTCTACGTGGTCGTGCTCGGCAGCGTCGGCGGGCTGATGGTGCGGGAGAGCGTGCGTGCCATCCTGCGCCGCCGCCGGCGCGGCACCGCGCCGGCCCGGCTGCACGCGCATCTCTGGATGCACGGCCTTCCCTTCAAGCTGCGCTTCCGCAAGTCGCGCCTCTACATCTCGGTCATCCCGCCCCTGCTGATCGGCCTGATGATCGGCGTGCTCTCGGCCGTGATGGGGGTCGGCGGCGGCTTCATGCTGGTCCCCGCGATGATCTACCTGCTCGGCATGCCGACGGCGGTGGTGATCGGCACCTCGCTGTTCCAGGTCGTCTTCGTGGCCGCTAATGTCACGCTGCTGCAGGCCGTCTCGACCGGCAGCGTCGACATCGTGCTGACCCTGCTGCTGCTGGTGGGCGGCGTGGCCGGGGCGCAGTTCGGCGCCTCGATGGGCACGCGGCTGCGCGGCGAGGAGACGCGCTTCCTGCTCGGCCTGCTGGTGCTGGGCGTGGCGCTCAGCCTGCTCTGGGGCCTGGTGGCGACGCCGGACAGCCTCTTCGCCATCGGGCCGATCCCGTCATGAGGCGCTGGCGGGCCATGACCCTGCTGCTCGCGGCCCTCCTCCTGCCGGACGGGCCGGCCCCGGCGCAGCCCCTGCCCCTGCCCCCGCCGCCGCCCGCCCCGCCGCAGCAGCCGGCGCAGGCGCGCCCGCCCCTGGTGGCGGAGCTGTCGCAGACGCGGGTCGAGATCTCCACCGGCTTCAGCGGCACCGACGTGCTGGTCTTCGGCGCCACCGAGCGGCTGCTCGGCCCGGGCGGCGACGACATCCTGGTGGTGGCGCAAAGCCCGCCGGAGCCCATGGTGGTGCGCCGGCGCGTCAATGTGCTGGGCTTCTGGATCAACGGCCCCTCGGCCCGCTTCCGCCAGGTGCCGGGCTTCTACCTGCTGACCGGCACCCGCCCGCTGCGCGAGCTGCTGAGCGAGGAGGAGCGCGCCGCCAAGCGACTCGGCCTCGACAACCTGCCGCTCGCCTCGACCGGCGTGCAGGACCCCGCCTATCACGAGGCGCTGCTGCGGCTGAAGCAGGACGCCATGCTGTGGCACGAGGAGGACGAGGCGATCCAGATCTCGGGCGCCCGCCTGTTCCGCGCCCGCCTGCCCCTGCCGGCCACCGTCGCCACCGGCGATTTCCGCGTCGAGGTGCTGCTGGTGCGGGATGGCCGCGTGATGGCGCGGCAGGAGCTCGGCTTCCGGGTCGAGCGGGTCGGCGCCGCCGCGCGCATCGCCGATGTCGCGGAGCAGGATCCGGTGATATACGGGCTGGCCTGCATCCTGCTCGCGGCCCTCGCCGGATGGCTGGGAAGCGTGCTCTTCCGGAGGGGATGAATGCCCGAAGCCGCACGCCGGGACCGCGTTTTCCTGGTCGTCGTCGATGACAGCCCGGAGCGCCAGATCGCCCTGCGCTATGCCTGCCTGCGTGCCCGCAACGGCGGCGGCCGTGTCGCCCTGCTGCGGGTGATCGAGGAGGAGGGGACGGTCGAATGGGCCGGCGTCGGGGCCATGCTGCAGGAGGAGCGGCGCGACGAGGCCGAGAAGCTGCTCTCGGCGCTGGCCGCCGAGGTGCAGGAGATCACCGGCGGCCTGCCGATCCTGCTGATCCGCGAGGGCGATCCGCGCGACGAGCTGCTGGCCCTGCTGGAGGAGGATCCGCGCATCTCCATCCTGGTGCTGGCCAGCGCCACCTCGGGCGGCGGGCCCGGCCCGCTGATCAGCGCCCTGATCGGCCGCTACGCGCCGCGCCTGCGGGTGCCGCTGACCATCGTTCCCGGCAATCTCGACGAGGCCGAGCTCAGCCGCGTGACCTGAGCGCGCGCCCTTGACCTGGCCTCCCGTGCGCCTGGGCATTCCGTGCCTGGCATGAGGCGGCGGAATGGCTCGCCGCTTGCGCAATCCCGCGCCATCGCCCACATCCGGGCGAGGAACCCCGACGCCGCAGCACGGAAAAGCCGAGACCGATGTTCATCGAGACCGAAGCCACCCCGAATCCCGCCACGCTGAAGTTCCTGCCCGGGCAGGACGTGATGGGCGCGCGCGGCACGGCGGATTTCATCAGCCCCGACGGCGCGGCGCGCAGCCCGCTGGCCGAGCGGCTCTTCAGCCTCGAGGGCGTCGCGCGCGTCTTCCTGGGCGCCGATTTCGTCACCGTCACCAAGACCGATGCGATCGACTGGCAGGCGCTGAAGCCGCAGGTTCTGGGCGCCGTCATGGAGCACTACATGGCCGGCCGGCCGGTGGTGCTGGAGGCCGAGGGCGAGGCGGCGCTGGAGGACAGTGACCCGGCCGATGCCGAGATCGTCGCGCAGATCAAGGAGCTGCTGGACACGCGGGTGCGCCCGGCGGTGGCCGGCGATGGCGGCGACATCGTCTTCCGCGGCTTCCGGGACGGCATCGTCCGGCTGCACCTGCAGGGCGCCTGCTCCGGCTGCCCCTCCTCCCGCGCCACGCTGAAGCACGGTGTTGAGAACATGCTGCGCCACTACGTGCCCGAGGTGGTCGCGGTGGAGCAGGTCGAGGGCTGAGGCGCCGCCCCGCCCGGCGTTTTTCGCCAGGCTGACCCTGGCCGGCGGGGCTTGCGCGCCGGCCGGCGGCGGGCATCCTGCTGCGATGCAACAGGAGTGACTGCCCGATGGCCGAGAAACTTGACTCCCACGCCCTGGACCAGCTGTTCCGTACCGCCCGCACCCACAACAGGTGGCAGGAGCGCGCGGTGTCCGACGAGACGCTGCGCGAGCTCTACGATCTGCTGAAGATGGGCCCCACCAGCGCCAACTCCAGCCCGGCACGCTTCGTCTTCATCCGCACGCGGGAGGGCAAGGAGAAGCTGCGCCCTGCCCTCTCCGCCGGCAACCTCGAGAAGACCATGACCGCGCCGGTGACGGTGATCGTCGCCTGGGACAGCCGCTTCTACGACAAGCTTCCGGTGCTCTTCCCGCATGCCGACGCCAAGTCGTGGTTCACCGGCAGCGAGGCCTTCGCGGAGGCCACCGCCTTCCGCAACGCCTCCTTGCAGGGCGCCTACCTGATCCTGGCGGCGCGCGCGCTCGGCCTGGATGCGGGCGCGATGAGCGGCTTCGACAACGCCAAGGTGGACGAGGCCTTCCTGGCCGGCACCGGCTGGAAGTCGAACTTCCTGGTCAATCTGGGCTATGGCGACGAGAGCGGCCTGTTCGACCGCCTGCCGCGCCTGGCCTTCGACGAGGTGGCGGACCTGGCCTGACGGCCGTCCCCTCGGGCAGGCGCCCTGGCCCGGCGGGCGGTTTCAGCCGCGCGCCGCCGCCAGAGCCTCGGCGGCGTCCAGCCGCCCGTCATACAGCGCCCGCCCGATGATGGTGCCGGCGACACAGCCCGTCGCCTTCAGCGCCGCGATATCGGCGAGCCCCGCCACGCCGCCGGAGGCGATGACCGGGGTGGAGAGGCGGCGCGCCAGCTCCGCCGTCGCCGTCACGTTCACCCCGCCCAGCATGCCGTCCCGTTCGATGTCCGTGTGGATGATGGCGGCCGCCCCGGCATCCTCGAAGGACAGGGCGAGATCGAGGGCGGAGACGCTGCTCACCTCGGCCCAGCCCTCGGTGGCCACCATCCCGTCCCGCGCGTCGATGCCGACGGCGACCCGGCCGGGGAAGGCCTGGCAGGCGGCGCGGGCGAAGTCCGGATCCTTGACCGCCGCCGAGCCGAGGATGACGCGGCTGATGCCGCGCGCCAGCCAGGCCTCGACCGTCGTCATGTCGCGGATGCCGCCGCCGAGCTGCACGGGGCGGGAGGTGTGCGCCAGGATATTGGCCACCGCCTCGGCATTGGCCGGGCGGCCGGCGAAGGCGCCGTCCAGGTCGACGACATGCAGCCATTCGAAGCCGGCCTCGTCGAAGGCCCGCGCCTGCCCTCCCGGATCGCCGTAAATCGTGGCCTGGGCCATGTCGCCGCGCTTCAGGCGTACCACCTGGCCGGCCTTGAGGTCGATCGCGGGGTAGAGGGTGAAGGCCATGCTGGCTCCTGGTGGCGGGCCGGAGGCGGCGGGGCGCGTCACTCGCCGCGGTCCCGCTCGCTGCGGATGTCGAGCGGCCGGCCGCGGGGCGCTTCCAGCAGCTTGTGGTAATAGTGCCCCGCCACCGTCTGGCCCCGCACCCGGGCATAGGCCGGATGGGTGCCCCAGCGGATATAGCCCAGCCCCTCGAAGAGGGCGATGGCGGTGGCCTGGGTCTCGCGCACGTCGAGGTTCAGCACCCGGTGGCCGAGGGCCGCCGCATGCTCCTCCACCCGCCGCACCAGCAGCCGCGCCAGGCCGTGGCCGCGCGCATAGGGGGCGATATAGGCATGGGTCAGATGCGCGCTGAAGGCCTGCGCCTCGTTGTTGCGCGGCGGACGGATGAGCTGCGCCGAGCCCACCGGCACGCCGTCCAGCCGGGCGACGAAGAGGGAGATGGCCGGCACCAGCAGCACGCCGCGGAAATGCCGCGTCAGCGCCTCGCGCCCCTGCGGCTCGATCCAGCCGAAGCCGCCGCCCTCGATGATGGCGGCATCCGTCGCCTCGCAGAGATCGGCCAGCTCCGCCTCGTCCAGCGCCTCGGCCCGCTCGACCTCCAGGGCATGCTCACGCCGCGACATCACGGGGACCAGGCCAGGAAGTTGGCCAGCATGCGCAGGCCGGTGAACTGGCTCTTCTCGACATGGAACTGGGTGCCGACCATGTTGTCGCGCCCGGCGACGGCGACCACGGGTCCGCCGTAATCGGCGGTGGCCAGGATCTCCTCCGGCCGGCCGCCGGCCAGGGCGTAGGAATGAACGAAATAGGCGTGGTCGCCCGGCGCCAGCCCGGCCAGGACCGGATGGGCCCCCGGCGCGAAGCGGAGCGCGTTCCAGCCCATCTGCGGCAGGGGCAGGGGCGCGCCCGCGGCATCGCGCGGGTCGATCGGCGCCACATCGCCGCCGATCCAGCCGAGGCCCGGCGTCACGCCATGCTCCAGCCCGTGCTCGGCCATCAGCTGCATGCCGACGCAGATGCCGAGGAAGGGCACGCCGCGCCGCAGCACCGCCGCCTCCACCGCCTCGACCATGCCCGGCATGGCGTCCAGGCCCCGGCGGCAGGCGGCGAAGGCACCCTGCCCCGGCAGGACGACGCGGTCGGCCCGCGCCACCGCCTCTGCCCTGTCCTCCACGGCGATCTCGGCCGCGATCCCGCCATCGCGCGCGGCGCGGTGCAGGGCGCGCAGCACCGAGGCCAGGTTGCCCGAACCCGGATCGACCACCGCAACCCTCATGCCCGGCCTCCTTCCACCGCCGCCAGCTCCGGCCGGCGGTCCAGCGCGCGCAGCAGCGCCGCTTCCTCATCGCCGCCCAGCACCACGGCGGCGACCGGCAGGCCGCGCCGCGCCAGGCTCCAGCGCCGCAGATCCTGTGCCTGCAGGCCGATCAGGATCTGCGCCGCGATCAGGACATAGGGCGTGACGGCGGCCGGCAACAGCACCGCCGCCAGCACGGCGAGGGCCAGCCAGAGCAGCAGCACCAGCCAGAGCCGGTGCATCAGGAACCACAGCGGCGGCAGCAGCGCCGCGAGCCAGGAGAAGCCTTCCGGCACCAGCACCAGCCGGCCGCGGCGGGGCGGCGCCTCCGGCATGGCCCCCACCGGCATGGCCCCCGCCGGCGGCACCGAGGCGCGCGGCGCGGGGGCGGGCGGCAACGGGGCGTGGACGGTCCAGGCGCGCATCAGCCCTCCAGCACGCCCTTGGTGGAGGGAATCGCGCCGGCCATGCGCGGGTCCGGCTCCACCGCCTGCCGCAGCGCCCGCGCCACCGCCTTGAACACGCCCTCGGCGATGTGGTGCGCGTTGGTCCCGGCGCGCTGCACGATGTGCAGCGTCAGGCCGGACTGCATGGCGAAGGCGCGGAAGAACTCCTCGAACAGCTCGGTGTCCATCTCGCCCACCTTGTCGCGCGGGAAGCGCACGCTCCAGGCCAGGAAGGGGCGGCCGGAGATGTCGATGGCGGCCTCGGCCAGCGCCTCGTCCATCGGCACCACGGCGTGGCCGTAGCGGCGGATGCCGCGCTTCTCGCCGAGCGCCCGCCGCAACGCCTGGCCGAGCACGATGCCGACATCCTCCGTGGTGTGGTGGAAGTCGATGTGCAGGTCGCCCTTCGCCGCCACCTCGAGGTCGATCAGGCTGTGGCGGCTGAGCGCCGTCAGCATGTGGTCGAGGAAGCCGATCCCGGTGGCGATGCGCCCCTGCCCGGTCCCGTCCAGGTCGAGGCGGAGGCGGATCTCGGTCTCGCTGGTCTGGCGGGTGATCTCGGCGGTGCGGGGCGCGGGCGACATGGGGGCTTCCTAGACCGGGGGCGGGAGATTGCCCAGGGGGGAGAGCGGGGGGCAGCGGCGGGGTGGGCGGGTTCCGGGGCCGGCCGCTTGTTGCGCCGCCACCGCGATGCCATCTGCTGCGCATGAACGCGACGACTCACGATCCCCTGGGCTGGCATGGCACCACCATCCTCTGCGTCCGCAAGGACGGACAGGTGGCCATGGCCGGCGACGGTCAGGTCTCCATGGGCCAGACTGTGGTCAAGAACAACGCCCGCAAGGTCCGCCGCATCGCCGGCGGCAAGGTGGTGACCGGTTTCGCCGGCGCCACCGCCGATGCCTTCACCCTGCTGGAGCGCCTGGAGGCCAAGCTGGAACGCTTCCCCGACCAGCTGGAGCGCGCGGCGGTGGAGCTGGCCAAGGACTGGCGCACCGACCGCTACCTGCGCCGGCTCGAGGCGCTGCTGGCGGTGGCCGACAAGGACCGCTCCCTGCTGATCACCGGCAATGGCGACGTGCTGGAGCCCGAGGATTCCATCATCGGCATCGGCTCCGGTGGCAACTACGCGCTGGCCGCCGCCCGCGCCCTGATCGACGTGGACGGCATGACGGCCGAGCAGATCGCCCGCAAGGCGATGGGCATCGCCGCCGAGATCTGCGTCTACACCAATGGCCGCATGGTCGTGGAGACGCTCTGAGCCATGAACGACACCGTCAACCTCTCCCCGCGCGAGATCGTCTCGGAGCTGGACCGCTTCATCATCGGCCAGCATGAGGCCAAGCGCGCCGTCGCCATCGCGCTGCGCAACCGCTGGCGCCGGCAGCAGCTTCCCGAGGGCATCCGCGAGGAAGTGGTGCCGAAGAACATCCTGATGATCGGGCCGACCGGCTGCGGCAAGACCGAGATCGCCCGGCGGCTCGCCAAGCTGGCGGACGCCCCCTTCGTCAAGGTCGAGGCCACCAAGTTCACCGAGGTCGGCTATGTCGGCCGCGACGTGGACAGCATCATCCGCGACCTCGTCGAGGTCTCCATCACCCGCACGCGCGAGGCCAGCCGCAAGGAGGTGCAGGCCAAGGCGGAACTCTCCGCCGAGGAGCGGCTGATCACCGCCCTGGTCGGCGAGGGCGCCTCGGGTGAGACGCGGATGAAGTTCCGCCGCATGCTGCGCGAGGGCCAGCTGGAGGAGAAGGAGGTCGAGGTGCAGGTCGCCGAGACCGGCTCGACGCCGATCGGGATGATGGACATGCCGGGCATGCCGCCGGGGCAGATGGCCAACATCCAGGAGATGATGGGCAAGATGTTCGGCCGCCAGGCGAAGGCGCGCAAGCTGCGCGTCGCCGAGGCCCGCGCGGCGCTGATCCAGGACGAGGCCGACCGGCTGCTCGACCAGGAGAAGCTGACCCGCGACGCGGTCGCCCATGTCGAGAACAACGGCATCGTCTTCGTCGACGAGATCGACAAGGTCTGCGCCCGCACCGGCGAGGGCTTCCGCGGCGGCGACGTCAGCCGCGAGGGCGTGCAGCGCGACCTGCTGCCGCTGATCGAGGGCACCACCGTCGCCACCAAGCACGGCCCGGTGAAGACCGACCATATCCTGTTCATCGCCTCCGGCGCCTTCCACATCGCCAAGCCTTCCGACCTGCTGCCGGAGCTGCAGGGCCGCCTGCCGATCCGCGTCGAGCTCGGCGCGCTGACGCGGGACGACTTCCGCCGCATCCTGACCGAGCCGGAGCATTCCCTGGCGAAGCAGTACGTGGCGCTGCTCGGCACCGAGGGCGTGACGCTGGACCTGACGGCCGACGCGGTCGACGCGATCGCCGATCTCGCCGCCGAGATCAACGCGCGGGTCGAGAACATCGGCGCCCGGCGGCTGGCGACGGTGCTGGAGAAGCTGCTGGAGGAGGTCTCCTTCACCGCCAGCGACCGGCAGGGCGAAACCGTCCGGGTCGACGCCGCGTATGTGAAGGAGAAGGTCGCGCCGCTGGCCGCCAGCGCCGATCTCAGCCGCTTCATCCTGTGACCCGAAGGCCCTGATGACCGAGACCCTCCCCGCGTCCCTGCCCGTGCCCCTCCCCCTGCCCGCCGAGGCCGAGGCGGAGCTGGCCGAGGCGCGGCGGGTG
>NZ_JBSXMU010000070.1:0-19769 GCF_054073225.1 Teichococcus aerofrigidensis | reverse complement strand
TCGACGGCATCGAGACGGAGTACCGCCGCGCCCCAGCCGGCGGGCGGCACCCCGGCGGTTCCGCCCCGCCCGCCCCTGCCCGCCGAGGCCGGGCCGCGCCGCGTGATCCCGGCCTTGCCCCTGCCGCTGGCGCGCCTACGGGGGCTGGATGCCGAGGGACCCCTGGACATCGCAGAGCTGAGGCTGCGCGGCGTGACCTACAGCCAGATCCAGGGCCATCTGGCCCTGGAGGGCGGGCAGCTCCGGATCGCCCCCCTGGCCTTCAGCCTGCCCGGCGGCCGTCTGGCCGGCAGCCTGGCCGCCGATGGCGCTGCGGCCCCGCCCCGCCTCTCGCTGGCGCTGCGGCATGAAGGCGGCGGCCTCGACCTCCGGCCGCTGCTGCAAGGCTATGGCCTGCCGCCCCAGGGCAGCGGCCTGCTGGAGCTGGAGGCGGATCTGCAGGGCGCGGGCGAAGATCTCCGGTCCCTGGCTGGAACGCTGAGCGGTCATCTGGCACTGGCCATGGCCAATGGGCAGATCGAGAACCGCCTGCTGGAACGTCTGGGCGGTGAGTTGCGCCGCCTGATGCTGCCGGGCGCCCCGGCGGAGGCGGGAACGGCGCTGCGCTGCCTGGCGCTCCGCCTGCAGCTGCGTGATGGCATCGCCCGGCCGCAGGCCATGCTGATCGAGACCGGCCTCGCCGACGTGGTGGGCAGCGGCGAGATCGATCTGGGCCAGGAGCGGCTGGCGTTGCGACTGCTGCCGCAGCTCCGGCTGGGCGGCCTCGGCCTGACGGCGCCGGTGGTGGTGGGCGGCAGTTTCGCGGCGCCCAGCTACCGCCTCGATTCCGCGCGGGTGCCCGAAGCGGCCGCCGGCATCCTGGGGGAGTTGATGAGCCGGCAGGCGGAAAGCGGCGATTCGGTCCTGGGGCGGCTGGCGCAGCAACTGGCGGACCGGCCCGCCGGAAGCCTGCCGGATTGCGCGCAGCAGCTGAGCGTGGCCCGGGGTGGCCATTCCGGCCCGGTACCGGCCGAATCCCCCGCGCCGTCAGGCGGCCGCCCGCGCGCCCCCGGGCCAGTCGACATTCTGCGCGGCCTGCTGGGCCGCTGACATGGCAAGGGGCCCCACGGGGCCCCTTATCAGACTCGCGCCACTGCGTGAGGCAGCGCCGCTTCCGCCCTACTCGGCGGCCGCGGCGTCCCCCTCCTCCTCGGGCCCCGCCAGCATGCTGTTGGCGACGACGCCAGCCTGCGCGCGGATGCGCTGCTCGATGCTCTCGGCCATGGCCGGATTGTCGCGCAGGAACTGCTTGGCGTTCTCCCGCCCCTGACCGATGCGCTGGCTGTCGCAGCTGAACCAGGCACCGGACTTCTCGACCACGCCCGCCTTGACGCCGAGGTCCAGCAGCTCGCCGACCTTGGACACGCCCTCGCCATACATGATGTCGAACTCGACCTGCCGGAACGGCGGCGCCATCTTGTTCTTCACCACCTTCACGCGGGTCTGGTTGCCGGTGACTTCCTCGCGGTCCTTGATCTGGCCGATGCGGCGGATCTCGAGCCGGCAGGAGGCATAGAACTTCAACGCGTTGCCGCCCGTCGTCGTCTCGGGGTTGCCGAACATGACGCCGATCTTGAGGCGGATCTGGTTCAGGAAGATCAGCAGCGTGTTGGAGCGAGAGACCGAGCCGGTCAGCTTGCGCAGCGCCTGGCTCATCAGCCGGGCGTGCAGGCCGACATGGCTGTCGCCCATCTCGCCTTCCAGCTCGGCGCGCGGCACCAGAGCGGCGACGGAATCGACCACCAGCACATCGACCGCGCCGGAACGCACCAGCGTGTCGGCAATCTCCAGCGCCTGCTCGCCCGCATCGGGCTGGCTGATCAGCAGGTTGTCCACATCGACACCGAGCTTGCGGGCATAGCCCGGGTCCAGCGCGTGCTCGGCATCAAGGAAGGCACAGGTGCCGCCGCGCTTCTGCGCCTCGGCGATGGCGTGCAGCGCCAGCGTCGTCTTGCCCGAGCTTTCCGGCCCGTAGATCTCGACGATGCGTCCCTTGGGCAGGCCGCCGATGCCCAGCGCCAGATCGAGGCCGAGCGAGCCGGTCGGGACGACCTCGATCTCGTCCGACTGCTGCTTGGCCCCCATGCGCATGATCGAGCCCTTGCCGAAGGCCCGTTCAATCTGGCTGAGCGCGGCATCGAGCGCCTTGTTCTTGTCCATTCTGGAACCCCTTCGCCAAGCGGCTGTCTATATGGATCGGAGACACTGACCGGTTCAGTGCTTATCCCGGCGCGATGCATTCGATAAGGCAGGGCCAGGATATCATTTTCCTGTGACGTCAGTGAACCCAGAGAGCTATTCAATCCCAGGTTTAATTCTCTGCCGCCCCAGATTTCGAGTTCCCTATATGTTCGCTTCTGCCTCGTTCCGCAAGAGGATCAGCGTGGAAGCAGGGCCTTCACCGCCTCCACGAGCTGGGCCGGCGCATAAGGTTTGGCCAGGAAGCGAAGACCCTCGCCCTCCACGCCCGTCTCGACCATGGACGGCGCATAGCCACTGGTCAGCAGGACCGGCAGGGCCGGGAAGCGATGCCGCAGCCAGCCGCAGAGCGCCAGGCCGTCCATGCCGGGCATGATGACATCGGATACCAGGGCGCGAGGCGCGAGCCCGGCTTCCACCAGCTCCAGCGCCGCCTCGGCATCCTGCGCCGCGACCACCTCCCAGCCCGCGCGGCGGAGGCTGCGCTCCGCGAGCTGCCGCAGCAGCCCCTCATCCTCGACCAGCAGCAAGGGTGCCGCTGTTCCGCCCGCCGCCATCAGGGGGGATGGCACCGGGCCTTCCGCCGCACCATCGGCAACGGCCTGGGGCGCGGCCTCCTCGACGCGGGGCAGCAGGATGCGGAAGCAGGTCCCCTCTCCTGGCCGGCTGCTCACAGTCAGGTAGCCGCCCGACTGGCGGACGATGCCATGCACGGTGGCGAGACCCATGCCGGTTCCGCCCTGCTGGGCACGGCTGGTGAAGAAGGGTTCGAAGATGCGCGGCAGGATCTCCGGCGGAATGCCCAGACCGGAGTCGCTGACCTCCAGCACGGTCCATCGTCCGGCCGGCACCGGTTCCGGCATCGCCGGCAAGGCCTGCAGCAGCAGTTGCCGGCCGGTGGCCAGTCGCAGCCTGCCACCCGTCGGCATGGCCTGGCGGGCGTTCATCGCCAGGTTCATGACAACCCGGTCCAACTCCGACGGGTCGATCCGCACCGTGCGCTCCGGCTTCTCCAGCGCCAGCTCCAGCCGGATGTCAGGCCCCAGCAGCGGCGTCAGGAGCCGGGCCACACCGGAGACCGCCTGGTTCAGCGGCACCAGCCGTGGCGCCAGGACCTGCTGCCGGGCATAGGCGAGCAACTGCCGCACCAGCCCGCCGCCGCGCTCCGCCGCCTCGCGGATCTGCTGCAGCTCCGCCGCCGCCGCGGGGCCCGAAAGCCGCTCCGCGCCCTCGGCGGCGCCGAGGATGATGGCCAGGATATTGTTGAAGTCGTGCGCGATGCCGCCCGCCAGGGTGCCGAGCGTCTGCAGCCTCTCGGCCTCGGCCACCTTCGCCGCCATCAGCTGCCGCTGCGCCAGATCCTGCAGCAGCAGCACCGCCCCGCCATCGGGCAGGCCGAGGCGGATCGGCGCCACGGGCAGGCCGGGCATGCCCTCGGGCGCGATCAGACGCAGCTCCGCCGGCGCCGCGCCGCCCCGGGCCAGCCATTGGGTCAGCAGGGATCGTGAATCTGGCTGGAACAGGGCGTCCGGCGCCATGCCGGCCTGCACCGGATAGGCGGGGCCGAGGGCGCGGCGAAGAGCCGGATTCGCGCCGCGGACCCGCCCCGACCGCTCCAGCAGGAGCGCGGCTTCGGGAAGCGCCTCGAACAGGGCCTCGAAGGCGCCCTGGCGCTGCTCTCCCAGGAGCCACAGATCGGCAAGGCGCTTCATGACCGGATGATATCCTCACGAAGCGGTGATGTCAGTCCCTATCCTCCGCCAGCAGGGCGAGGGCTTCCGTGACCAGGGCCAGGCTGGTCCGCAGGGACCGGGCGTGCCCGGGCGGGGAAACCGGCCCGCACGCCGGCGCCTCCGGCACGATCCGCGACCATGCGCCCTGCTCGCGCGCGGCGCGGCGGGCGCGTTCCAGCAACTGCGGCCGCTCCGACTGCAGTCGGCGGACCGAGATCTCCAGCGCCCGCGTCAGTTCCATCCATCCCGCCCCCTGGCTTCCGGGTGGCAGGATCGCCGCAGGAGGCAAGGAAAGGGTTAAGGAGGCACGGCGCACCGTCGCAGCGAAGTGTTAGGGGATCGCGGTGAGGATGGCGGCATGAACGACCCCGCCCTCCCCGCCGTGCTGGCCGGCCTCGCCACGCTCGACGCCACCCTGGCCCTGGCCGAGGGGCTGCGGCAGGGCCGGCGCGCTGTCGACCTCAGTGGGATCGAGGCCGAGGTCGGTGGCCTGTGCCTCGCCGCCCTGGCCCTGCCCGCGCGGGCGCGCGGGGAGGTTCGCGCGCCGCTGGAAGGTCTCCGCCGCCGCCTGGAGAGGCTGCTGGCGGAGCGGTGAGCGGGTTCAGCCCTGCGGCAGGTGCCGGCTGATATAGGGCGGCAGGTTGAAGGCGCCGGCATGGATCTCCGGCGTCCAGTACTCCGTCCGGCCCAGGATTCCGGCGGCCTCGGCGCGGTCGCGGAGGGTGGCGCTGTCCACCTGGCGCAGGGTGGCATCCTTCGCCGCCCAGCCCAGGGTCATGAAGCCGCCGACATAGGTCGGCACGGCGGCGACATAGGCCCAGATGTCCGGGAAGGCCTTGCCGCGGCGGACGGACGTCTCGGCCAGTTCCTCGGCCTGCATGATCGGCACGCCGCACTGGTTGACGATCAGGCCGCGATCGGACAGCAGCCGCGCCGCGTTGGCATAGAACTCGTCGGTGAACAGCACCTCGCCGACGCCGATCGGGTCGGTGGAATCGACGATCACCACGTCGAAGCTGCCGGCCGGCGCCTTTCGGACGTAGTCGATGCCGTCGCCCACGATCACCTCGGCCCGCGGGTCGTTCCAGGCCTCGCCACCGATGTGGGGCAGATGCTCCTTGCACAGCCGGATCACCTCGCCGTCGATCTCGACCATCACGGCCTTCTCGACGTTGCGGTGCTGCAGAACGCGCTTCAGCACGCCGCCGTCACCGGCACCGATGATCAGGACGCGCCGGGCATCGCCATGCGCCAGCAGCGGCACATGGGCCAGCATCTCCTGATAGACGAACTCGTCCTTCTCGGTGATCTGCACCACGCCATCGAGCAGCATCACGCGGCCATGCGTGTAGCTCTCGAAAATCATGATGTCCTGGAAGTCGCTCTGGACGCGGGCCAGCTCGCGCTTCACCTGGAAGCGCTGCCCCCATTCGGGATAGAGGGTCTCGTTCACCCAGGAATCGGTCGGCATGGGGATGTATCCTCGTGGAACGCGAAGAGGGCGGGACCTTAGGATCCCGCCCCCGGCCTCGTCACGTGACAGGCTGGCGTCAGCCGATCAGGCCGCGCTTGTGCTCGGCGAGCTGAACGCGCTCGGGCAGGAAGCCCTTCTTCAGCACCGGCACCGCCTTGTAGGGGTTGCAGATGCCGCAGACGAAGATGTCGAGCGCGGCATAGGACCGCTCGGGCCAGGTGTGGATCGAGACGTGGCTCTCGGCCAGGACCAGCACGCCGCTCACGCCACCATTCGGGGAGAAGTGGTGGAAGTGGCCGTGCAGGATGGTCGCGCCGGTCTCGATCGCGGCCTCGCGCAGCACGGAATCGATGTGCGCGGGATCATCGAGATTGGTCGCGCCCCACAGATCGACGATCAGGTGCGTGCCGGCAAAGCGCACGCCGTCGCGCTCGACGAAGTAGTCCTTCGCCTCGCCGTTCGGGCTGTCAACAAACTGGGCTTCGCTCGGGCTGCTATCCGAAACCATCCCCAGCGGAGAAACGAGAGCGTCCATGGTTTGAGGGCTCCTTCCCACCAGAAGATGACCAGGGCGATCGGGGTCGATCAGGTCAACGGCGGCGCATATGGGGCACAGCGGCCCGGGCCGCAAGAAAAATCGGGGTTTTCGGGCCGAAAAAATCGCGGGTCCTTCCTGCGTTCAGCGCGTATCTCTTCGCGCCACCCCCGGGGAGGGTCCGCAAATGCCCCCCGTAAGGGCTGGGTGGTTGCGGAAAAACTCCCGTCCAGTCTGAGCCTGCGCTCTTCCCTCTTGTCGGACGGGCAAAGGCTGCTATACCCCCGGCCCTGCGCTGGATGGGTGGCCGAGCGGTCGAAGGCGCACGCCTGGAAAGTGTGTATACCTCAAAAGGGTATCGTGGGTTCGAATCCCACCCCATCCGCCAGTTCCCGCCCTGCTCCGTCATCCTCGCGAACCGCCCTGGCCTGCCACCGCAGACCGGAGGAATGGCGTTGTGACTTCCCTCTGGCTAGGCCCGGCGCGAAAGCCCTAGCGTGGCCGGGCCCGATGCATGGCGGTCCCATGCGGGGTGGACGGGGAACCAACCCCGCGACAGGGGGAAGCCGATCACCATGACCAAGCCGGACAGCCATCCCTTCTCGCTCGATGGCCAGACCATCCTCATCACCGGCGCCGCGGGTGGCATCGGCGGCGCCACGGCACGGCTCTGCGCCGCGCAGGGTGCCGGACGGCTGGTGCTGGCGGACCGGGAATCGTCCGAGCGGATCGCCGGCCACGTCGGCGCCCTGGACGCGCCGTTCTCTTGCCACCGCCTGGATGTCAGCGATCGTGCCGCGGTGGAGCGGCTGGTCCGCGAGGCGGGGGAGATCGACGCGCTGATCGACATGGCCGCCATCTGTCCCGCCGACGACTGGATGAACGAGGACTGGGACGCGGCGCTGCAGAGTGTGCTGGATGTCAATGTCCGCGGCCCGATCAACCTGACGCGCGCCGTCCTGCCCGGCATGGCGGCCCGCGGGCGGGGACGGATCGTGCTCTGCGGCTCCATCGCCGGCTGGATGGGAGGCGTCGCCTCCGGGCCGCACTACGCCTTCTCCAAAGGCGGCCTCCATGCCTTCGTGCGCTGGCTGGCACGGCGCGGGACGCCGCAGGGCGTGCTGGTCAACGCCATTGCCCCGGGCCCGGTGGAGACGCCGATGACGGCCGGCCGGGACTACCGGCCGGAGCAGTACCCGCTGCGGCGCATGGCCCTGCCGGAGGAGATCGCCGCCGCCGCGGCCTTTCTCGTCAGCCCGGGCGCCGGCTATGTCTCCGGCGCCGTCCTCGACGTGAACGGCGCCCTGCACTACCGCTGACGGCGCGCGGGCGCCTCAGCGGGCGGGGCGCAGGCCGCCATAGGTGGTCAGGTGCGCCCCCGCCAGCCAGCCGGCATCGACCGGCAGATTGATGCCCGTGATCGCCGCCGCGTCCTCCGAGAGGAGGAAGGCGACGGCCGCGCCGATCTCCTCGGGCCGCACCATGCGGCCCAGCGCCGAGGCCTCGGCCAGCAGGGCGGGATCGCGCAGGCCGCGCTCGATGGCGGCCTGCACCGGCGGCGTCGCGACATAGCCTGGCGAGACCGCGTTCACCCGCACCCCGGACCGGCCCCATTCCGCGGCCAGGCAGGCCGCCATATGCACCGCCGCCGCCTTGGACGGCGCATAGGCGTGCAGCGGCGCGGTGCGACTGGCGGTGATCGAGCCGGTGACGACGATCCCGCCCCGTCCCCGCGCCGCCATGCGCCGGCCGGCGGCGACGCAGGACACATAGACGCCGCGCAGATTGACGGCGATGACGCGGTCGAACTCCTCCAGCGCCAGCCGCTCCGGCGGATCCCCGGGCTGGATCAGGCCGGCATTGGCCACCAGCGCCTCCAGCGGCCCGAGCCGCGCCTCGACATCGGCGAAGACGGCCTCGGTGGCCGCGGCGTCGGTGACATCGAGCGCGACGGCCTCGGCGCCCAGCGTCTCCGCCGCCGCGCGGGCCGCCCCGATGTTGAGATCGGCCAGGACCACGCGCCAGCCGCGCGCCGCCAGCACGCCGGCCGTGGCCAGGCCGATCCCGCTTCCCGCGCCGGTCACCAGCGCCACGCGGCCGCGCCCCTCATCCCGTGTCATCCTGCGACGCCTCTCCCGTGTTGCATGTCCATGGGCCCGCCCTAGACCGCCAGATAGCGCTGCCTGACGGCATCATCGCCGCGCAGCGCCTCGATCGTGTCGCTGTAGACCACCTGCCCCTTGTCGATCACCGCCGCATGGGTGGCGACGCCGAGGCAGAAATGCATGTTCTGCTCCGCGATCAGGATGGTGACGCCCATCTCGCGAAGCTGCCGGATGAGGGCTCCGATGGCCTGGACGATCAGCGGCGCGAGCCCCTCGCTCGGCTCGTCGAGCAGCAGGATGTCGGGATTGCCCATCAGGGTGCGGGCGATGGTGAGCATCTGCTGCTCACCCCCCGAGAGGCGCCCCGCCATGCGCCGGCGCATCCCGACCAGGATGGGAAAGACCTCGTAGATCCGCTCGGTGGTCCAGTGCCGGTCGCCGCGCGGGCCGGCCTTGGCGCCGACGATCAGATTGTCCTCGACCGTGTGCTCCGGGAAAACCTGGCGGTCCTCCGGCACATAGCCGACGCCGGCTCGCGCCACGAGGTAGGGCGCCTTGCCGGCCAGGCTGGTGCCGGAGAGCATCACCTGCCCGCGGCGCGGCGGCGCGATCCCGGCGATGGCCTTGAAGGTGGTGCTCTTGCCCGCCCCGTTGCGGCCGAGCAGCGCCATGGTCTGGCCACGGCCGACGGACAGGTCGATGCCGAACAGGATCTGGCTGGCGCCGTAGAAGACGTCCGTGCCGCGCACCTCGAGGATGGGGGAAGCCATGTCTCAGCCCTCCGCCACGGCGAGACGATGATCGGTGCCGAGATAGGCGTCGATCGCAGCTGCCTGATGGCGGTCGGCACCGGCGGGTCGCCCAGGGAGGAGGAGCGCAGCGCGATACTGGCGAAGAGGCGGTAGAGGTTGCTCTGCTCGATGAAGCTGACCAGATCGCCTCGCCGTCGATGATGATCTCGCAGCCGTCATTGTTGATGAGGTCGCGCGTCACCTTGGCGGCCTCGTCCGGGCGGCCCTTGGAATCCCGCTCCACCAGTTGCAGCGTGCGTCCGCCCAGGCCGCCCGCTTCGTTGATGCGGGCGAAGGCATACTGCACCGCGTAGCGGCTGGACGTGCCGAGGATGGCCACGCGGCCCGACAGGATCGTCGGCATGCCGACACGGATCACCTTGGCCTGGGCGCCGGCGATGCGCGGCGAGGCCAGCACGGCCGCACCGGTCGCCGCGCCGGCGAGCAGGGCGCGCCGCCCCACCTGCTTTGCACTCTTGAACATTCCCGTTCTCCCTGTTGCCGGCGGGCTTCGCGCCCATCTCGGTCGTTTCTTCGTTGATTTTCCGTCATGGTGGCTGTCGCCGTTCCATGGCGTCAACATGTTCGGCGCCGCTCTCACCAGGCGCGTTTCAGGATCCCCGCCGCGAAGGAGATGACCTCGCCCACCGGCGCGATGACACGATCCATGCTGAGCACGGCGTGCATCTGGTCGGCGAGATGCAGGGCGGTGACACGCACCTCCTCCCGCTCCAGCCGCGCCGCATAGAGCTGCCCTTCCGAGCGGAGCGGATCGTGGCCGCAGGTGAGCACGAGGGCCGGGGCGGCGCCGCGCAGGCTCGCCGCCCGCGCGGGCGAGGCGCGCCAGTCGGTGCGGTCCAGAGGCGGCGGCAGGTAGTGGTCGATGAACCAGCGCATCGTCGCCGCCGTGAGCGGAAGCCCGTCGCGGAAGCGCTCGTAGCTCTCGCCGGTCATGGCGAGGTCGACGGCGGGGTAGAGCAGCATCTGGAAGGCGACCGCCGGCGCATCGCCATCGCGCGCCATCAGGGCCAGCACGGCGGCCAGATTGCCCCCCGCGCTGTCGCCACCGACGGCGATGCGCGTGCGGTCGATGCCGAGGGCCCCGGCCTCCGCCGCCAGCCAGCGCAGCGCCGCCAGACCATCCTCCAGCGCCGCCGGATAGGGATGCTCCGGCGCCAGCCGGTAATCCACCGCCAGCACACAGGCGCCGAGGTGGTGCGCGAGCTGGCGGCAGAGCGAATCATGCGTCTCCAGCCCGCCCAGCACCCATCCGCCGCCATGGAGAAACACCAGGCAGGGCGAGAGCCCACTCTCCGGCGCCGCGCCACCCCGGTACAGCCGCAGCGGCACGGGCGGCCCCTCCCCGCTCCGCGCCACCAGATCCCTCACCTCCGGCAGCCATGGGCCCGGCGATTGCAGGACGCGCGCGCGTTGCAGATGGGCGGCGCGCGCTTCCGCCGGCGTCTGCGTCTCGAAAGGCCTGCTGCCGGCCTCCCGCGCCGCCCGGAGCACGGCGAGGACATCCGGATGAAGGGCTGGCATGGGGTTCCTCCTCCCATGGACGGCCGGGGGCGGTCGCCGCCGCCTCCCGGCCAAGGTCTCGTGCCGCCGGCGGCTCAGCGCGCCAGCACGAAGCCCTCATAGTCATTGGCCGCCACCTCGGCGCAGCGGCGCGCGTAGTTCGCCATGCCGCCCGCGTAAGGCATGAAGACGCGCGGCTTGCCCGGCACGTTGGCGCCGAGATACCAGGAGCTGTTGGCCAGGGGCAGCAGCGTGGCGTTGGCGGCCTCGTTCACATGCGCCACCCAGCGTTCCGCCGCCTCCGGCCGCGCCTCGATGCGCTGCAGCCCCTGCCGGCGCATGTGCCCGATGCAGGCGGTGATCCAGTCGACATGCTGCTCGATCGCGACGGGCATGTTGGTCAGCACCGAAGGGCTGCCGGGCCCGGTGATGGTGAACATGTTGGGGAAGCCCGCGACCTGCAGGCCGAGATAGGTGCGCGGCCCGGCCGACCAGGCCTCGCGCAGCGACAGCCCGTCCCGCCCGCGGATGTCGATGGCCAGCAGCGGCCCCGTCATCGCGTCGAACCCCGTGGCGAAGACGATGATATCGAGCGGATACTCCGCTTCGCTGGTGCGGATGCCGGTGGGCGTGATCGATTCGATCGGCGTCGCCTTGATATCCACCAGCGTGACGTTGTCGCGGTTGAAGGTCTCGAAGTACTCGGTGTCGATCGGCGGCCGCTTGGTGGCGAAGGGATGGTCCTTCGGCGTCAGCATCTCCGCCACGCGCGGATCGCGGACGATGGCGCGGATCTTGGCGCGGATGAAGTCGGAGGCCGTGTCGTTGGCCGCCTTGTTGGTCAGGAGATCGCGGAAGGCGGCCCGGAAGCGCAGCCCGCCCCTCTCCCACGCCGCCTCGTAGCGCGCCAGCCGCGCCGGCTCGTCCAGATCGAGCGGGGAATCCTCGGCGATGTCGAAGGGATGGCCGTTCATGGAGCCGCGCGCTTTCTCCCGGATGGCGGCGTAGTTGGCCTTGATCTCGCGCAGCTCCTCCGGGCCCACCGGGCCGTTGCGGGCGGGGATGCTGTAATTCGCGGTGCGCTGGAACACGGTGAGATGCGCCGCCTGCGCCGCGATCACCGGCGCCGCCTGGATGCCGGTCGAGCCGGTGCCGATCAGGCCGACCCGCTTGCCGGTGAAGTCGACGCCCTCCTGCGGCCAGCGGCCGGTGTGGTACCACTGGCCGGAGAACCGCTCGAGGCCCGCGATGTTCGGGATATTGGCCGAGGAGAGGCATCCCACGGCGGTGATCAGGAAGCGGGCGGAGAGGCTCTCGCCGGCCTCCGTCCGCAGCCGCCAGAGATTCGCCGCCGCATCATACTCGGCGCTGGCGACACGGGTGTTGAACTGGATGTCGCGCTTCAGGTCGAACTTGTCGGCGACGAAGTTGAGGTAGCGGCGGATCTCGCCATGCTCCGGATAGCGCTCGCTCCAGCTCCATTCCTGCTGCACCTCGTCCGAGAAGGAATAGGAGTAGTAGTAGCTTTCGGAATCGCAGCGGGCACCGGGATAGCGGTTCCAGTACCAGGTGCCGCCGACGCCATCGCCCGCCTCCAGCACCCGGGCCTTCAGCCCCAGCTTGTCCCGCAGCGTCAGCAGCTGGTACAGCCCGGCGAAGCCGGCGCCGATGATCACCGCATCATAGGTCGCCGCCGCCGATGGCGCGGCGGGCCGGCTCTGTCCTGGCGCGAGAGATGCCATGGGGACGCTGCTCCCTGATCTTGTCGTTGCATCGTTGGACGTTCTTGGCCCGGACCACCGTCACGGGACGGCGGCCGGCTGGCATGGCCATGACCCTAGGGGGCTTGCGCCCCGGGGCACAATTTCCAAGACTTCCAAACTGGTGTGAACGTCCGTCACAGGTGAATGCCATGGATCGTGTCGCCGAGATGGTCGCCTTCGTCCGCTCGGTGGAGGATGGCGGCTTCTCCGCCGCCGGCCGCAGCCTCTCCCTCAGCCCCTCGGCCATCAGCAAGATGATGACGCGGCTGGAGAACCGGCTGGGTGTCGTGCTGTTCAACCGCTCGCTGCGCAGCCTGACCCTGACCGCCGAGGGCGAGGCCTTCTACCCCGCCGCCCGGCGCGCCCTCGAGGCGGTGGAGGAGGCGGAGGCGATCGCCTTCACCGGGGTGTTGCCCGGCGAGGTGCTGCGCATTCGCTCCATGCCGACCTTCGCCATCCACCGGCTGGCGCCGCTGGTCCCCGCCTTCCGGCGGCTGCATCCCAACCTGCGGCTGGAATTCGTCCTCGGCAACGAGGCCGGCAACCTGCTGGAAGGCGGTGTCGATGTGGCGCTCTACATCGGCGAGCTGCCCGATTCCTCCCTGGTGGCGCGCCGCATCGTCAACATGCGCTGGGTCATCTGCGCCGCGCCGCGCTACCTCGCCGAGCATGGCGCGCCCGCCGCGCCGGAGGAGCTGGCGCGGCACGAATGCCTCAACTTCAACAAGCGCATGCCCTGGAGCACCTGGGCCTTCCGCGACAGCGAGGACTCGCTGCAGCGCATCCGCGCCAGCGGCAGCGTGACCGCCAATCAGGGGCAGATGCTGCTGGCGCTGGCCCTGGCGGGTGTCGGCATCGCCCGGCTGGCGGAGTTCCAGGTCGCCACCGAGCTGGCCGAGGGCCGCCTCGTCCGCCTCTTCCCGGCGGAGGAGGCGCGCATGGACGAGAGCATCTATGCCGTGCACCACAGCAAGCGGCATGTCAGCCACCGCGTCCGCGTCTTCCTGGACTTCCTGACGGCCGCCTTCTCCGGCGAGGCCGCGTGAGGCGCCTACCGCCGGGCCGGGGCGCCGGGGGGCGCGCCCCCGCCCGGCCGCGACGCGCTGAGGGCGCGGCGGATCTCCGCCTCGGCCTTCGCCAGCTCCCGCGTCGCCTGCTGCCTCGCCTGGCGGCCTTCCTCGGCGATGCGCAGGCTGTCCTCCAGCGTCGCCACCAGGCTGGCATTGGCGCGCTGCACCGCATCGATGTCGAAGACGCCGCGCTCCAGCTCGACCCGCGCCTCGGCATTGCCCTGGCGCAGCGTCTCGGCATTGGCGGTGAGCAGCTGGTTGGTCAGGTCGGTGGCGGCGCGGACCGCGGAGCCGGCCTCGCGCATGTTCTGGATGGCCAGGGCCTGGGCCAGCTGGGTGCGCCAGAGCGGCACGGTATTGGCCAGCACCGAATGGATCTTGGCCGCCAGCGCCTTGTCGTTCTCCTGGATCAGCCGCATCCCCGGCAGGGACTGCATCGCCACCTGCCGCGTCAGGCGCAGGTCGTGCACGCGGCGGTCCAGCTCGTCCCGCGCGGCACGCAGGTCGCGCAGCTTCTGCGGCGCCACCGGATCGGCGGGATCGGCGGCGGCGCGCTCGGCGGCGGGGATGGCCTCGGCATCGGTGCGCGCCAGCACGGCCTCGCCGGCGGCGATGTGCTCGGCCAGGGCGTGGAACCAGTCGAGCGTCGCGTCGTAGAGCCGCTCCAGCCGCTCGACATCCTCGAGCAGCCGCGTGCGATGCTGGTCCAGGCGGTCGCCCACCGCCTCGATCTGGCCGCGCACCCCCTCGTAGCGCTGCACGATGGCGAGCGCCTGGGTCTGCCCCCGGCCCGCCAGCCGGGCGAGGCGGCCCATCAGCCCCGGCTTCTCGGACAGCTGCGTCACGTCGAAGCCGCGCAGGGTGGAGAGCAGGCCGGACAACGCCTCGCCCGCCTCGCCCGTCGCCTGATTGCGCGCCGCGCCGAGCATGGCATCGGCCGCGGCGGTGGCGCGGTTCTGCGCCTCGGTGCCGAAGCGCAGGATGGTGGCGGGATCGGCGAGGTCGATCGCGGCGGCCAGGCTATCGACGCGCTCGGCGGGGATGGCGCGGCTCTCGCTCACTTCGGGGGGGCGCGTCGTGCTCATGCGTAACCTTCCTCGCGCAGGCGCTCGGCCAGCACCTTGACCTGAATCTCGAGCGCCTCGTTCTCGGCATGGACCAGCTTCTCGCGCATCGCGCCGCTGCCCCGCGCCATCTCGTCGATCAGGGCGGGCAGGCTCTCCGGCGGCGTGGCGCCGGCCCGCAGGCGGGTGGCGATCCGCTCCAGCCCGTCGAGCTGCAGGTTGAGGAAGCGGCGCGCCTCGGGCAGGGTGCCGGGGCGCCGGTCCAGCTCGGCCAGCAGGCCGCCCAGGGCCAGCGTCGCCGGCCGCAGGCGTGGATCGGACGCTTGCAGACCCGTCAGCCGCGCGCGAGGAACCGCCAGCGGATCAGGCGCGGGCGGCGCCGGAGGCAGGACGGGCTCGGGCGGCGGCGCATCGGCATAGAGCAGCTGCGCGCCGAAGCCCGCCATCAGGCCGAGGACCACCGCTCCGAGCCCCGGCACCAGCGCCGCCAGATGCGCGGCGAGGCCGGTGGCGAGGCCGGTCAGCACGGCGGCGCGGCGGATGCGGCCGCGCCGCAGGTCGCGCAGCGCGAGCCCGGCCAGGCCGAGGCCGAGAAGCGTGCCGACCAGGCGCCTCTCATCGCCGCCCAGCAGGTTGAACAGCAGGGCCGGCGCCAGCGGCATGGCGAGCACCACCAGCACCGTGCCGCGCAGCCGCCGCAACTGCCGCGTCAGCCGGGCCAGCGGGTCGGTCCGGGCGTTCACGTGAAAAGTCCGATGACCGAGCGGATGAAGGCCAGCACGGCGACCATCCAGAGCGAGCAGATCAGCAGGCCGAGGCCGCCAAGGCGGCGCAGGGTCTCGCGGCCGCTCGGCAGCAGGGCGTCGAGGCCGGGGGGCGTGACCGGGCCGGCCGGGGCCGGGCGCGACGGGGTGGCGGGGCGGTTCATGACCATGAGATTGCCCCGCCACCCCCCCGGATCAAGCCGCCCGGCTCAGCTCCCGATCACGCCGCCGCCCTTGCGGGTGATGGCGATGATCGCCGGGCGCGGCGGCATGCCGGGCTGGAAGTCCGGCCAGCGGGTCGAGGGTTCCTCGAAGCTCGCGCCCTTGTCGTCGCCCGGATGCTGGATCGCCAGGAACATCGTGGTGTCGTCCGGCGTCAGGCAGGGCCCGCAGACCTCGGCCCCGGTCGGCGCCTGGTAGAAGAGCCGGGTCAGCGCCCGCCCCTCGCCCGTCGTGTCGGCGGCGTAGAGGCCATCCGCGACCCCGTGGGTCGAGGGCGCGCCGTCGGTCGCGATCCAGATGCGGCCCTTGCTGTCGAAGGTGCAGTTGTCGGGGCAGGAGAGCCAGCCCTCGGGGCTGGTGCCCTGATGGTACTGCGCCCCGGCATCGACGCCCGGCCTGCCGCCGATCAGGAAGATCTCCCAGCGGCCCTCCGGCGCGGCGTGGTCGGCCTGTCCCGCATCGGCGCCGGGCGGGATCATCTCGATGACATGTCCGCTGGCATTGGCGGCGCGCGGATTGGCGGGGTCCACCTGCTCCGGCTTGCGGCGGGTGTTGTTGGTCAGCATGACATAGACGCGGCCGTTCGCCGGATTGGCCTGGACATCCTCCGGCCGGTCCATCGGCGTCGCCTTCAGCAGGTCGGCGGCGCGGCGCGTGTCGATCAGCACCTCGGCCTGGCTGTCGAAGCCGTTGGCGGCGGTCAGCGGGCCCTGGCCGTGCACCAGCGGCAGCCATTCCATGCGGCCATCCTCATGGAAGCGCGCGACATGGAGCGTGCCCTCGTCGAGCAGGTCGCGATTGGCCGCCGGGTCCTGCGGGTTCCAGGCGCGCGCGGTGACGAACTTGTAGACATAGTCGAAGCGCTCATCATCGCCCATGTAGAAGACGACGCGGCCATCCGGCGCGATGGCATGCGTGCAGCCCTCATGCTTGAAGCGGCCGAGCGCGGTGCGCTTCACCGGAACCGACTGCGGATCGTAGGGATCGTATTCCACCACCCAGCCGAAGCGGTTCGGCTCGTTCGGCTCCTTGTCGAGATCGAAGCGATCGACATGGCGGCTCCAGCCATAGCTGCCCTCGCCGACGATGCCGTAGCGCTTGTACATCGCCGCCTGCGCGCCGGTCGTGGCCGCCGCGCCGCCGAAATACTGGTTGAAGTTCTCCTCGCAGGTGATGACCGTGCCCCAGGGCGTGTTGCCGCCGGCGCAGTTGTTCAGCGTGCCGAGGACAAGGCGGCCCTCCGCGTCGGCCGAGGTGCGCAGCCGCGCATGGCCGGCGGCGGGACCGCTGACGCGCATCGGCGTCTCGCCGGTGATGCGGCGGTTCAGCCGGCTGTCGCGCACCGGCGCCCAGCGGCCGTCCTGCCGGCGGATCTCGACGATGCTCATGCCGTGCGCGGCCAGCTCGATCATCGTCTGCTCGCGCGACAGCCGCCGGCGCGCGCCCTCGCCGAGGCTGACCGCCTTGCCGTCCTTCTCCTCGCGCAGCCCGGCGAACATCAGCTGCGGATCGGTATACTCGTGATTGACCGCGAGCAGGCCGTGTTCGGCGCCGCGGCTGCCACGCGGCAGCGGGAAGAAGTCGACATAGTCGTTGTTGTAGCCGAACTGCGCGGCCTGCGCGGCGGCGGTCTGGCGCAGCGGATCGAAGGCCGGCGCGTCGGGCAGGACGGCGTCCCCCCAGCGGATCACGGTCTGGATTTCATAGCCTTCCGGCACCGCGTCGCGCTCGTCCATCCGGTGCGCGATCTCGCGGAAGCCGAGGCTGGACGGCGAGGCCGCGCCGCCGGGGGCGGGCTGGGCCGCCGCCGGGACCGCCGCGGCGAGCAGCTGGTCGGAGAGCGTCGCCGCGGCGCCGGCCCCGAGCAGTCCGCGCAGCGCCGCGCGGCGCGAGAGGCGGCGCTCGATCAGCGCGCCGATCGGCTCGCGCGGCGACGGGTTGCTGCCGATATCCTCGATCTCGATCGGCTTGTGGTCGTCAGGCATGTCTCTAATTTCCTGGCAGGAACGGCGCAGGGGTGCCGCGGCGCGGAAGGACACCAGACTCCGCGTCAGAGCGATGACAGCCTCATGAAGCTTCGGTGACGCCGCCGCGCGTGGCGAAGAAGCGCGCGATGGTCCCCGCCGCGGTATCGAGATGCCGCTCCAGCACGGCGACGGCCGTGCCGGTGTCCCGCGCGCGGGCGGCCTCCAGCATGGCGCGGTGATCCTCCTGCGCCATATGCGCGCGGCCCTGGCTGGCGAGATGAAAGCGCAGGTAGCGATCGAAGGCGATGAGCTGCTGCTCGGCCAGCGCCAGCAGGCGCGGATGGCCGGCGGCGGCGTAGAGGGTCATGTGGAAGCGCCGGTTGAGCAGGCCCATCCGCCCCGCCTCCTGCTCCGCGTCCATCTCGTCGATCAGCGCCGCCGCGTCGCGCAGGGCGTGGTCCGAGAGGCGCGGGATGGAGAGGCGCAGCGCCGCCGGCTCCAGGGCGCGGCGGATGGCGTAGGTATCGGCGGCGTCGGCGGCGGAGATCTCGGTGACCACGGCGCCGCGATGCGGGAGCACGTCGATCAGCGCCTGCGACTCGAGCTGCCGCAGAGCCTCCCGCACCGGCATGCGGCTGAGGCCGAAGCGCGCCGCCAGTTCCTCCTGCCGCAGCGGCGTCCCTCCGGGCAGGCGGCCGTCCAGGATTGCCGCCTTCAGCGTGGCCTCGACGAATTCGGTCGCGGTGCGCCAGCGGAAGGCGAGGCTGGGGCGGAGGGCGTCGAGCGGCGATGGCGGCTTCGGCAATGGAGGATCCAATATCCGGTCGTTGATTGGATCCAATATTACGTTAGTCTGCCATCCGACTTCCAGCGATGAGTCGGGAACAGCGAGCGATGACGCAGCAGCACGAGCGGGGCAACGCGATTCAGCCGGTGGTGGCGGGCGCCCTCGCCTCGGTGGTCGGCTTCGCCAGTTCCTTCACCGTCGTGCTGGCCGGCCTCGCCGCCGTCGGCGCCAGCCCGGCCGAGGCCACCTCCGGCCTGCTCGCCCTCTGCCTGGCGCAGGGCGTGCTGGCCATCCTGCTGAGCCTGCGCCACCGCATGCCGGTGGTGATCGCCTGGTCGACGCCGGGCGCCGCGCTGCTGGTGGCGACCGGCGCGCCGGAGGGCGGCTTTCCCGCGGCGGTGGGAGCCTTCATGCTGACCGGCCTGCTGATCCTGGCGGCCGGGCTGTGGCGCCCCTTCGGTCGCCGGGTGGCGTCGATCCCCCCCAGCCTCGCGAATGCCATGCTGGCCGGGGTTCTGCTCGAACTTTGCTTGGCGCCGATGCGGGCCGTCGGCGCCATGCCGGCCCTCGCCCTGCCGATCGTCCTGGCCTGGGCCCTCGCCTGGCGCTTCGCGCGCCTCTATGCCGTGCCGGTCGCGGTGCTCGTCACCGTCGGGATGATTCTGCTGGCCACCCCCCTGCCCGAGGGCGCGCTGGCGCAGGGCCTGCCGGCGCTGCTGCCGGTGACGCCGCACTTCACCGCCGGGGCCGCCATCGGCATCGCCCTGCCGCTGTTCCTGGTCACCATGGCCTCGCAGAACGTTCCCGGCCTGGCCGTGCTGCACGCCAATGGCTACAACCCGGCGCCCGGCCCGATCTTCACCGCCACCGGGCTGGTCAGCGCCCTGATCGCGCCCTTCGGCGCGCAGTCCGTCAATCTCGCCGCCATCACCGCCGCGCTCTGCGCCGGCCGGGACGCGCATCCCGACCCGGCCCGGCGCTGGATCGCCGCCGTGGTGGGCGGCCTCTGTTACATCCTTCTGGGGCTCGGGGCGGGCTTCGCGGTCGCCTTCATCGCCGCCTCGCCGCCGCTGCTGATCCAGGCGGTGGCGGGACTGGCGCTGCTCGGCAGCCTCGCCGGGGCGCTGACCTCGGCGCTCGCCAACGAGCGGGAGCGGCTGCCGGCGGCGCTCACCTTCGCCACCACGGCCTCGGGCCTCAGCATCTTCGGCATCGGCGCGGCCTTCTGGGGGCTGATCGGCGGCGGCGCGCTGCTGCTGCTGGACCGGGCCTGGCGCCGGGCCTAACACGGGACGGGCCGCCAGCCGGGGCGGCTGTAACACCCCGTCATCGGATGTGACCCCGGAGACGGCCCGTGGGCCCGAAAAGATCGCAGCGGCCCTTGCCCGCCGCGGCGGCTGCTCTATCTGGAGCCCCTCAAACGCCACGCCGCCCGCCTCGACGGGCCCTTTGCCCCTCCGCCCGGTGCCCCGGCACCGCGCAGGACAGGGAGATCTTGCCGATGACCATGCCCACACTGACCCGCCCCTCCCCCGCCGACCAGGCCAACCTGCCGGCGAACCGCCGGCCGGAGCGCGTCATCCCCGCCCTACTGGCCGCGCGCCCGGCGGCGGCCGCCGCCCTGGAGGACGAGACGCCGTTCCTCTGCCTCTGCCGCGCCATGCTGCGCGCGGCGCCGGCGGGGGCGGCCCATGCGGCGCGGGCCGGGGCCGCGCTCGCCCGCGAGGGATGGACC
>NZ_JBSXMU010000069.1:0-20260 GCF_054073225.1 Teichococcus aerofrigidensis | reverse complement strand
GCTCGACCCCCGGGCCTTGGCCCGGGCCGAGGCCGCCGCCGGCAAGGGCGGCAAGCTGGCCAATGCCGCCATCGCCCGCGTCGCCGCGCTGGACCGCTACGCGGCGCATTTCGTCACCGCGCGGGCGATGATCCGCCGCATCACCATCGTCACCGGCCCGACCAACAGCGGCAAGAGCCACCTGGCGCTCGACCGGCTGGCGGCGGCGGAGAGCGGCCTGGCCCTGGCGCCGCTGCGCCTGCTGGCGCACGAGTTCCGCGAGGCGCTGGCGGCGCGGGGCGTGGCGGCGGCGCTGACCACGGGCGAGGAGCGCATCCCGGCCCCCGGCAGCCGCCACCTCGCCGCCACGGTGGAGATGTGCCCCTTCCACATGCCGGTCGACGTCGCCATCGTCGACGAGGCGCAGCTGCTGCACGACCGCGACCGCGGCGCCGCCTGGACCGCCGCCATCATGGGCGTGCCGGCACGCCAGCTCTTCGTGCTGGGCGCGCCGGAATGCATCCCGATGGTCCGCCGCATCGCCGCGCTCTGCGGCGACGAGGTCGAGGAGATCTCGCTCCAGCGCAAGAGCCCGCTGCATGCCGCCGGCGGGCCGGTCGGCTTCGGCACGCTGCGCGCCGGGGACGCGCTGGTGGCCTTCTCGCGCCGCGACGTGATGGACCTGCGCGAGGAACTGGTGAAGCGCGGCCGCAAGGTCGCCGTGGTCTATGGCGCGCTTTCGCCCGAGGTGCGGCGCGCCGAGGCCGCGCGCTTCCGGGAGGGCGAGGCCGACCTGCTGGTGGCGACGGATGCCATCGGCATGGGGCTGAACCTGCCGATCCGCCGCGTCGTCTTCTCCACCCTGCGCAAGTTCGATGGCGAGGAGCGGCGCGACCTGACCAGCCAGGAGGTGAAGCAGATCGGCGGCCGCGCCGGGCGCTTCGGCCACCATGAGGGCGGCGTGGTCGCGGTGCTGTCCGGGGCCGGCAGCCCGGACTTCGTGCGCGCCATGCTGGAGGCGCCGCCCGCGCCGCCCGCCGAACTGCGCCCGCAGGTGCAGCCGGATGCGGAGATCATCGCCGCGGTCGCCGAGGAGATCGGCTCGGACAGCCTGTTCGGCGTGCTGGCGCGCATCAAGCGCGCCGTGCTGCGCAAGGACGATCCCAACTACCGCCTGGCCGACCTGACGCAGCCCATGGCCATCGCCGCCGCCATCGACGGCGTCGCCGGCCTGTCGCTGATGGATCGCTGGACCTATGCCCTCTGCCCGGTGGACGAGCGCGACAACGGCATCACCCGCCTGGCGCGCTGGGCGGTGGACCATGGCGCCGGGCGGCCGGTGCGGCCGCCGCTGGCCGGGCGCCTGCCGCCGCCTGACAAGGCCAGCGGCGAGGAGCTGCAGAAGGCCGAGAAGGTGCACAAGCGCTTGGTCGCCTGGCGCTGGCTGGCGCTGCGCTTCGCCGCCGCCTATCCGGACCGGGACGAGGCGGAGCTGGAGACGGCGCGGCTCGACGACTGGATCGAGGCCGTGCTGCGCCAGCAGCGGCGCGGCAAGGCGGTGGGCCGGAGCGCGCCGGATCGGGCCGGCCGGGGCGCCCCCCGGTCCTAGAGCGTGATCTGCAGGCGCAGGCCGACCAGCAGCGAATCGGACAGGGCGCGGTTGCCCCGCCGCTCTTCCGCCGCTCCCGCCGCCGGGTTCAGCATCCATTGCACCAGGGGGCGGATCTCCACCGCGCCGAGGGGGAGGTTGTAGTTGACCTCGACGACCGTCTCGTGGCTGCGCTCCGGCCAGGCGGAGCGGGTGACGAAGGCGGTCTCGCGGTCCAGCCGCCGCGCCTCGCGGCCGATATGCGCCTGCGAGACGCCGAGCGAGAGGGTGTCCTGCGACCGCCAGGGCAGGTCGCGCCAGGCCAGGCCGAGATCGCCCTGCGCCGTCACCGTGTTGCGGCCGGGCGGCGCGTAGAAGCCGCGCGCGAAGATCGCGACCGGGCCGAGGGCGACCTCGCCGATGGCATAGCCGCCATAGTTCTGCCCGTAGCGGCGCGGCGCGCCGGCGCGCGGATCGGCGAGGGAACGCCCCGCGCTGTCGCGCCGCACATCGTCGAAGCCGCCATTGTGGTACCAGCCGCCCAGCCGCAGCACCCAGGGGCGGGGGGCCTCGCCCGGCCTGTCGGCGCCGACCACGGCTTCCGCCAGCATCAGCGCGCCGCCGGTGAAGCTCGGGTTGATACCGTAGCGGTTGTGCCGCTGCGGCTCCGTCTCCTCGCCATAGCGCCCGCCCGGATCGCCGGAGAACAGCGCCAGGCGCAGGCCGCTGCCCTGGTCGGGATCGGCCAGGCTAAGCCGAAGGCCGGGGGCGGCGAAAGGATAGGCCGGGCCGCCCGAGGGCAGCGCCTCGGTCAGCGCGACCGGCCAGCTGAAGGTGCTGTTCACCAGGTATTCCGCCGCGTCGGCGCGGGCGAACTCGTTGTCCGCCGCCATCTGCCCGACCCGCAGCGAGGCCCGGCCCGGCACCGCGTACTGCACCCAGGCATCGGCCAGGGCGGCGGTCGGCAGCGCCTCGGCGCCGCTGGCCGGGGCCAGGCCGCCGGTGAGGGTCTCGGTCGGGCGGCGCCCCACCAGCGCATAGGCGCCGAGGCCGATGCTCCAGCCCCGCAGGCCCGCCATCCGGTCCAGATCCGCCAGCAGGGTCAGCTTCACCTGCCCCAGCGCCGCGGCGCCCCGCCGCAGGCCGCCGTCGAGATTGACGAAGCCGTCCGCCAGGGCCTCGGCGCCCAGGCAGAGGCCGGAGGCCAGGACATGATCGTCGCAGGCCTCGGTGGGATCGGGGGCTTCCTGCGCCCGCAGCGGCGGCGCCAGCAGCACGGCGAGGCCCACCGCGACGAGCAGGGTGGCACGACGCGCGCCTCGGCGGCTCCCGGTGGAGATCGGCATGGAGGTCGGTTCCCGATACGGAGGGCGGCAGGCCAAGGGGGCGCCCCCGGTGGCGGTGAAGGCGCGTGCATTATTCCAGCATAAAGCAACCTGAGGTTAAAACTTAAGCTTCCGCAACTTTCATCGCCGCCTCGCATTGGCCGCCAGGATACGCAGAGTCGGGGGAGAGGCGAGGTGTGGGATGCGATCCCCTATTGCGGCGCGGGGCCCGGGCCGGCCGAGGCCTGGAGTCGCTGGAACACGGACCCGCTCCTGCTGACCGGCCTGGCGCTGCTCCTGGGGTGGGCGCTGCTGCGGCCGGCCCCGCGGCGTGGCATGGCGCTGCTGGCCTGGTCGGTCCTGGTCGTCGCCTTCGTCTCGCCGCTCTGCGCGCTGAGCTCGGCTCTCTTCGCCGCCCGCACGCTGCATCATGTCCTGCTGATCGGGGTCGCGGCGCCGCTTCTCGCCCTGGCGCTGCGCGACGGCACCCGGCGGCGGGCCGGCGCCTGGCTGTCCCTGGCGCTGCCTCTGCATGTCGTCATCCTCTGGCTCTGGCACGCGCCGCCCGCCTATGCCGCCGCGCTGTCGGGCGACGCGGTCTACTGGGGCATGCAGGCCACGCTGCTGGGCAGCGCGCTGGTGTTCTGGGCCGCCGCCCTTGGCCGGCGCGACGAGGCCTGGCCCTATGTCTCCGGCCTGCTGGCGATGATGGCGCAGATGGGCCTGCTCGGCGCGCTGATCACCTTCGCCCCCGCCGCGCTCTACGCGCCGCATCTCGCCACCACCCAGGCCTGGGGCTTCTCGCCCCTGCAGGACCAGCAGCTCGCCGGGCTGATCATGTGGGTGCCGGCCAGCCTGATCTACCTGCTTGCCGCCCTGGTTCGCGCCGGACGCTGGCTGGACGAGGCGGCGCCTGAGCGGGATGCCTGAGATGGCCTGGCTGAAGGCCGCGCATATCGCCACGCTCTGCGTCTGGTGCGCCGGGCTGATCTTCCTGCCGAGCCTCTTCATCGGCCGCGCCCGCCATCCCTCCGGGCCGCAACTGAGGCAGCTCTGGAAGTTCACCTGGGTCGGCTACCGCGCCATCGTCTCGCCGGCGGCGGTGCTGGCCATCGCCACCGGCACCGGGTTGATCTTCGCCTATGGCGTGCTGGTGCCCTGGCTCTTCCTGAAGCTGATGGTGGTGGGAGGGATGGTGGCGCTGCACATGTACTGCGGCCATGTGCTCGGGCTGCTGGCGGAGCCGGAGCGCTGCTACGCGCGCTGGCGCAGCATCCTGATGATCGTCACCGCCTGCCTGCTGATCCTGGTGGTGCTGCTGCTGGTGCTGGGCAAGCCCGGGATCGGCGACGGTGTCTTCCCCGACTGGCTGCGCCAGCCGGGGAAGGGGCAGGAACTCTATCAGTCGTCGCCCGAGAGCATGAGGCCGATCTGATGCTCGAACACCAGCTTGCCGCCATGCCAGCCCGCCAGCCCGACGAAGACCGCGGCCAGGACCGAGAGGAACAGACCCCAGGGCAGGGGCGTGCCGAGCTCGGCCGGCCCCCCCTCGAACAGCCGCAGCGCCCAGTTGGCGCCGGCGACGGAGAGCAGCATCACCGCGGCCACGAAATGGGTCCATCCGGCGCTGTGGCGGCGGATGTCGCGCACCAGCAGCAGCTCGGCGGTGCCGGACAGGCCGGCGAGCAGGCCAAGCCCGAAGGCGGCGCCGCTGGCCCACAGCCCGGCCCGGACCCAGAAGGGATCGGCCGACCACCAGTAGAAAACGTCGCAGGCCAGTGTCGCCATCACCAGCGCGATCGGAAAGGCGACCAGCATGGCATGGATCGGATGACCCGCGACGGCGACCTTGGAGCCGACGGCGTCGCCGCTGAGTTCAGGAATCGAATTCGACATGAGGCACGGCCCTCCCGGCTGCGGCGTGGCGTGGATGCGGCTTTAAGCGGCGGCCGGCGGGTGGGGTTGCCGGCGGCCCTGCCGCTTCTCGCCGCCTGCTCCGGCCCCCAGTCGGTGCTCGACCCGGCGGGGCCCGGCGCGGCGGCGGTGGCCACGCTCTGGTGGGTGATGTTCGCCGGCGCCAGCTTGATTCTGCTCGGCGTCTGCGGCCTCGCGCTCTATGCCGTGCTGCCGCGCCGGCGCGGGCGCGGCCTGGATGCCGGGCGCTTCCTGGCCGGTGGCGGGCTGGCCTTCCCGCTGGCGGTGCTGGCCGTGCTGCTGGTCGTCTCGCTGCGCGCGGGGGAGGCCTTGCTGCCGCATCCCGGCCCGCGCGTGGTGCGCGCCGAGGGCGAGGCGCGGCAGTGGTTCTGGACCTTCACGCAGTACGACGCGGCGGGGCGCGCCATCCGCACCACCGACGAGCTGCACATCCCGGTGGGCGTGCCGGTCGACCTGCGGCTGACGGCGGCGGATGTGATCCACAGCTTCTGGGTGCCGCGCCTGGCCGGCAAGCTGGACGCCATTCCGGGCCATGAGAACCTGCTGCGCCTGCAGGCCGACGCGCCCGGCCTCTACGAGGGGCAATGCGCCGAGTTCTGCGGCCTGGAGCACACGCGGATGCGCTTCCGCGTGCGCGCCCACGCGCCGGAGGACTATGCCGCCGCCCTGGCCGGGCTGCGCCTCACCCCGACCGCCAATCCGGTGCCGGAGCGCAGCCCATGAACGCCCTTCCGCCCGACCCGATCCGCCGCCACCGCGCGCTGGAGGCGATCTGGGGCACGCCGCCCGGCCTCGGCCGCCTCGCCGCCGTGAACCACACGGTAGTCGGGCTGCGCTTCATGGTCACGGCCTTCGTCTTCTTCGCCATCGGCGGCGTGCTGGCCATGCTGATCCGCGCCCAGCTGGCGACGCCGGGCAACACCTTCATGCCGCCCGGCCTCTACAACCAGGTCTTCACCATGCACGGCACGGTGATGATGTTCCTCTTCGCCATCCCGATGCTCGAAGGGCTGGCGATGTACCTGCTGCCGAAGATGCTCGGCGCGCGCGACCTCGCCTTCCCGCGCCTCTCCGCCTATGGCTACTGGTGCTACCTGCTGGGCGGCGGCTTCATCATCCTCGCCATGCTGCTGGGCATCGCGCCCGATGGCGGCTGGTTCATGTACACGCCGCTCTCCTCCTCGACCTACACGCCGGGGATCAACGCCGATGTCTGGCTGCTCGGCATCACCTTCGTCGAGATCTCGGCGGTCAGCGCGGCGGTGGAGATCACCGCCAGCATCCTGAAGATGCGCGCGCCGGGCATGTCGCTGGCGCGGATGCCGATCTTCGCCTGGTACATGCTGGTGACGGCGGTGATGATGCTGGTGGGCTTCCCGCCGCTGATCCTCGGCAGCATCCTGCTGGAGGTGGAGCGCGCCTTCGGCCTGCCCTTCTTCGACCCGACGCGCGGCGGCGACCCCCTGCTCTGGCAGCACCTCTTCTGGCTGTTCGGCCATCCGGAGGTCTACATCATCTTCCTGCCGGCGGCGGGGGTGATCTCGACCATCCTGCCGGTCTTCGCCCGCCACCGGCTGGTCGGCTACAACTGGATCGTGCTGGCCCTGGTCGCCATGGGGTTCCTGAGCTTCGGCCTCTGGGTGCACCACATGTTCGCCGTCGGCATCCCGCACATGGCGCTGGGCTTCTTCTCCGCGGCCAGCATGGCGGTGGCGATCCCCACGGCGGTGCAGATCTTCGCCTGGCTGGCCACGCTGCTGAAGGGCCGGCCGCGCTTCGACCTGCCGATGCTCTATCTGCTCGGCTTCTTCTTCATCTTCGTCAATGGCGGGCTGACCGGGGTGATGGTCGCCGCCGTGCCCTTCGACTGGCAGGTGCATGACAGCTACTTCGTCGTCGCGCACCTGCACTACGTGCTGATCGGCGGCTTCGTCTTCCCGCTGATGGCGGGCGCCTACTACTGGCTGCCGCACGTCACCGGGCGGATGCCCATCTACCATCTGGGCCATGCCGCCTTCTGGCTGGTTTTCATCGGCGTCAACATGACCTTCCTGCTGATGCACCTGACCGGGCTGCTCGGCATGCCGCGCCGGGTCTATACCTATCCGGCCGGCATCGGCTGGGACTGGCTGAACCTGCTCTCCTCCGTGGGCGGCTTCCTCAGCGCCATCGGCTTCGCCCTCTTCGCCGTGGACATGCTGCTGCTGCGCCGCTTCGGCCGCCGCGCGCCGCGCAACCCCTGGGGCGCGGAGACGCTGGAATGGGCCATGCCGCTGCCGCCGCCGAGCTACAACTTCGCCAGCCTGCCGCCCGCCGAGAGCCGCGACCCACTGGCGGACCGCCCGCGCCTCGGCCAGGAGGCGGCGGTGGGGATGCATGTCCTCGGCACGCCCCGGCATGGCTGGATGGAGACGCTGGGCGTCGAGGCGGTGAGCGGGCGGCCGGAGCAGGTCATCCTGCTGCCGCGCCCGAGCTTCCTGCCGCTGGCGCTCGGCCTGGCCACGGCCCTCTGCTTCCTGGGCCTGCTGCTCAAGGCCTACTGGCTGACCGGCCTCGGCCTCGCCGGCGTGCTGACGGTCGGCTGGATCTGGTGCTGGAGCCTGGGGGCGCGGCGCGATCCGGCGCGGGTGGCGGCGGGGGAGGGGCTCTTCCTGCCGCTGCACATGGTGGCGCCGGCCCAGCCGGGCTTCCTCGGCATGGGGCTGCTGCTGGTGGCCGATGCCGCCTTCTTCGCCTCGCTGGCCTTCGGCGCGCTGTTCCTCGCCCTGGTCGCGCCCGGCTGGCCGCCGCCGGCGCTGCTGGCCTTCGATCCCTGGCTCTCCGCTCTCGGCCTCGCCGGGCTGCTGGCGGCGCCGCTGGCGACGCTGCTGGCCCGGGCCAGCCTGCGCCGCGGCGGAGCCGGGGCCTGTTCCTGGCTCATGGGCCTCGGCGCCCTGGCCGGGCTGCTGGCCGCCTTCGCCTTCGCGGCCCTGCCGCTCTGGCGGGGGCAGGACTTCACCGGCCATGCCTATGCGGCGACGGCGCTGGTCCTCGGCCTGTACGTCGCGCTGCATGCCGGGCTGGGAGCGGTGATGGCGGGCTTCACCCTGGCGCGCTGCCGGGCCGGCTATGTCTCGGCGCTGCGGGACCTGGCGCCGCGCAACACCGGGCTGTGGCAGGGCTATACGGCCCTCTCCGGCGTGGCGGCGCTGCTGCTGCTGCAACTCTGGCCCTGGCTGGCCGCGCCATGAGCGCGCCGGGGCGCACCGTCCAGAGCCGCGTTCCGGGCATCCTGGTCGCCACCGGGGCCTTCATCCTCTGGAGCCTCGCCTTCCTGGCGCTCTACGTCGCCGTCTCGCTGGGCTGCGCCTGGGGCTGGGACCGGCCCTGGGGCGGGGCGGGCGGGTTCGGCCTCAGCCTGCAGCGGCTGGTGGCGCTGGGTGTCTGGGGCCTGCACCTGCTGCTGCTGGCGGGGCTGCTGGCCTGGGCCTGGGCGCCCGGGCCGCTCGACAATGGCGAGCGCCAGTTCCGCCGCGTCCTCGCCATCGGCGGCGCGGCCTTCGGCCTGCTGGCGACGCTCTGGACAGGGCTCCCGGTGTTCCTGGCCTCCGACTGCCTGTGAGGGCGCCCCTCAGTCGATCACCGCCTGATAGCTCAGCACGCGCAGCTCGCGCCGGATCGGCCAGGTCGAGGAAGGGGTGAGCTGGGTCATCAGGATCACCGCCATCTCCTCCGCCGGATCGATCCAGAAGGCGGTGGAGGCGGCACCGCCCCAGGCATATTCGCCTGGCGTGCCGAGGATCTGCGCCCGGGCCGGATCGAGCATGACCGAGAAGCCCAGCCCGAAGCCGATGCCCTCGGCCGTGGATTCCGACCAGCGCGCCTGGCCCATCGCCGCCATGTCGCCGTTCAGGTGGTTGGCGGTCATCAGCGCCACCGTCTTGCGGCCGAGCAGGCGGGTGCCCTCGAGCGCCCCCTTGTTCAGCATGAGCTGGCAGAAGCGCCAGTAGTCGGCGACGGTGGAGACCAGGCCGCCGCCGCCCGAGCAGACCGCGCGCGGCCGGAGGTAGCGGCTGCCGGCCGGCGCATCGATGACGGCAAGGCCGTCCGGGCCGTGGGCGTAGTTGGCGGCGAGGCGGTGATGCTTCTCCGGCGGCACGTGGAAGTCGGTATCCACCATGCCGAGCGGCTCGATGACGCGCCGGCGCAGGAAGACCTCGAAGGGTTCGCCCGAGATCATCGCCACCAGATGGCCCAGCACGTCGGTGGCGATGCTGTAGTTCCAGGCCTCGCCAGGCTGGGCGATCAGCGGCAGCCGCGCGGCCTCGGCCACCACCGCGGCCAGGCTGCTCTCGGCGGTCTGGAAGTCCACGCCGCGCTCCCGGTAGAGCGCGTCGACCAGCGTCGCCTGCATGAAGCCGTAGGTCAGGCCGGAGGTGTGGGTCAGCAGGTCGCGGAAGGTGATGTCGCGCCGCGCCGGCACCGTCTCCAGCCGGCCGCGCGCGCCGCCGGTGCAGACGCGCATGTTCGCGAAGTCCGGCAGGAAGCGGGTGATGGGATCGTCGAGCTGGAAACGGCCTTCCTCATAGAGCATCAGGATGGCCAGGCTGGTGAGCGGCTTGGTCATGGAATAGATGCGGAAGATGGTCTCCGGCCGCATCGGCGTGCCGGACGCGATCTCGGCCAGGCCCGTGCTGTGCAGATGCGCGACCCGCCCCCGCCGGGCGACCATGGTGGTGAGGCCGGGCAGCCTGCCTTCGGCCACCAGCCGCTCCGCCCATCCCTCGATCCGGCGCAGGCGCTGCGGGCAGAGGCCGAGCCTCTCGGGCGGGACGAGATCCATGGGCGGGCTCCACGGCCGGAAAGAGGGAGGAGGATCCTGCGCCAGCCGCTTCGCCGCGTCGAGCCCACGGGCCCCCAAGGGGGGCTTTGAGAGCCCCGATTTTCCCGCATCGGAATGGTATTCCGCATATTGAATAGATGCGGGGAGGCGTCTAGCCTGCGCGCCAAGTTCAGAGGGGCCGGTCCACAGCCGGGCGGGCCCGGGGAAGGAAAGCAGGCGGGTGGCGGCGGCCGGGCCGAGGGCGCGGCGCGGCCTCCCGCCCGGACAAGGATGCCGCCGGTGCCAGACACGACTGCCCAGGACGCGCTGCCCATGGAGGCGCTCTCGGCCCTGCTCTCGCCACGCTCGGTGGCGGTGGTCGGGGCCTCGGCCGATGCCACGCGCATCGGCGGTCGCCCCATCGCCTCGATGCTGGAGGCCGGCTACCAGGGCAAGATCCTGCCGGTGAACCCCAAGAGCGGATTGATCCAGGGCCTGCCCGCCTGGCAGTCGGTCGCGGCCTTGCCGGAGGTTCCGGACGTCGCCATCGTCGCCGTGCCGGCCGCCGCCGTGGCGCCGACCATGGCGGAGCTGGGCGCGCGCGGCGTCAAGGCGGCCATCATGTTCAGCGCCGGCTTCGCCGAGATGGGCGAGGCGGGCGCCGAGGCCGAGGCGCGCATCGTGGCCCGGGCCCGCGCCGACGGCATGCGCGTGCTGGGGCCGAACTGCCTCGGCCTGTTCAATGCCCGCACCGCCTTCTTCGGCACCTTCTCGACCAGCCTCGAGCGCGGCATGCCGACCCCGGGCCCGATCGGCATCGCCAGCCAGTCCGGCGCCTATGGCATGCACCTTTTCGGCATGGCGCGCGACCATGGGCTCGGCATCTCCTGCTGCGTCACCACCGGCAACGAGGCCGACCTCAATGTCGGCGACATGATCGGCTGGATGGCGCAGGATGACGGGACCGAGGTGATCGCCGCCTATTCGGAGGGCATCCGCGACGCGAAGAGCTTTCTCGCCGCGCTGGAGCTGGCGCGCCGGAACCGCAAGCCGGTGGTGATGATGAAGGTCGGGCGCAGCACCGTGGGCAGCGCCGCCGCCAAGTCGCACACCGCCTCCATCGCCGGCGACGACGCCGTGACCGACGCGGTGCTGGCCGAGTACGGCGTGGTGCGCGCCCGCACCACGGAGGAACTGCTCGACATCGCGCGGCTCGCGACGCAGCGCATCTATCCGGTGGGCAACACGCTCGGCGTGCTGACCATCAGCGGCGGGGCGGGCGTGCTGATCTCGGACGCGGCCGAGGCCGCCGGCCTCGCCATGCCGCCCATGCCGCAGGCGGCGCAGGAGAAGCTGCGCGGCCTGGTGCCCTTCTCGGCGCCGCAGAACCCGGTGGACTGCACGGCCCAGGCGCTGAACGACCTGACGCTGGTCGGCCGCTTCGCCGAGTCCATGGTGGTCGATGGCGGCTACAAGTCGGCGCTCTGCTTCTTCACCCACACCGGCGGCGCCGCCTCGGTCGCGCCGCATCTCCGGCGCGAGCTGGGCGCGGTGCGCCGCGCGCATCCGGACCGGCTCTTCGTCCTGTCCATCCTCGCCAATCCCGACCAGATCCGCGAGTTCGAGAGCGACGGCTTCACCGTCTTCGAGGATCCCTCGCGCGCCGTGGTGGCGATCCAGGCCATGGGCCGCTTCGGCGACGCCTTCGCCGCCGCCGCGCCCGCGGCGCCACCGGCCCTGCCGCCCGTCGCCCTGCCGTCCAGCACGCCGAGCGAGGCCGAGGCCAAGCGCATCCTGGGCGAGGCCGGCATCGCCGCCGCGCCCGAGCGCGCCTGCGCCACGGTGGAGGAGGCGGTCGCCGCCGCCGAAGGCTTCGGCTATCCGGTGGTGCTGAAGATCCTCTCGCCCGACATCCTGCACAAGTCCGAGATCGGCGGCGTGCTGCTGAACGTGGCCGGGGCCGAGGCGGTGCGCGAGGGCTTCGCCCTGCTGAAGCGGCGCGCGGCGGAGGCGGCGCCGCGGGCGCGCATCGAGGGCGTGCTGGTGGCGAAGCAGCTCTCGGGCGGCGTCGAATGCATCCTCGGCGTGCATCGCGACCCGGTCTTCGGCCCGGTCGCCATGTTCGGCCTGGGCGGCATCTTCGTCGAGGTGCTGAAGGACGTCGCCTTCCGCCGCTGCCCCTTTGGCGAGGCGGAGGCCGAGGCGCTGATCCGCTCGATCCGCGGCGCGCCGCTGCTGCAGGGTGCCCGCGGCCGCCCGCCGGCCGACATCAAGGCGCTGGCCGCCATGCTCTCGCGCCTGTCCGTCTTCGCCCACCAGGCCGGCCCCGGCCTGGCCGGCATCGATCTCAACCCCGTCTTCGCCATGCCCGAGGGGCAGGGCGCCTTCGCCGCCGATGCGGTGATCGACATCGCGGAGGACCAAGCGTGATCGACTACGAGAAGCTTCTCAACTTCCCGATCCCCGAGGTGCGGCAGCGCGTGACGCCGCGCGACGCCGTGTTCTACGCCCTGTCCATCGGGCTCGGCCAGGACCCGATGGACAAGCGGCAGCTCGACTATGTCGACGCGCACCGCGCCCTGCGCGTGATGCCCTCGATGGCGGTGGTGATCGCCCATCCCGGCTTCTGGCTGGCCAATCCCGAGACCGGTGTCGATGCGGTCAAGGTGGTGCATGGCGAGCAGCGCATCACCCTGCACCGCCCGCTGCCGGTCGATGGCGAGGTCATCGGCCGCACCCGCGTCACCGGCATCGTCGACAAGGGCGAGGGCAAGGGCGCGCTGCTCTATTCCGAGAAGGAGATCACCGACGCGGCGACCGGCGCGCTGCTGGCGGTGACGGGCAGCACCACCTTCCTGCGCGGCGACGGCGGCTTCGGCGGCCCGGCGGGCCCGGTGCAGCCGGTCCATCCGGTGCCGGAGACGGCGCCCGACATCACGCTGGACCTGGCGACGCGGCCGGAACAGGCGCTGTACTACCGGCTGAACGGCGATGACAACCCGCTGCACGCCGACCCCGACATCGCGGCGCGCGCGGGCTTCCCGCGGCCAATCCTGCACGGGCTCTGCACACTCGGCGTGGTGACGCACGCGCTGGTGCGCGAACTCGGCAACTACGATGCGGCGGCGATGAAGGGCCTGGCGCTGCGCTTCTCCTCGCCGGTCTATCCCGGGGAGACGATCCGCACCGAGATCTGGAAGAACGGCGCCTTCCGCGCCCGTGTGGTCGAGCGCGACGTGGTGGTGGTCAACAACGGCAAGGCGGATTTCGCATGAGCGCGGCGCTCGATCAGGCGGCGGAGGAGCGGGCCGAATCGATCCGCATGATCCGCGACAGCGCGGCCGGCCTCGCGCCGCGCGGTGGTGACCGCAAGCGCATCCGCGCCCTGCGCTTCGAGGCGCCGGGCTTCGATGCCGGCGTGCTGCGGCAGATGGGCGAGCAGGGCTGGATCGGCCTTCGCGTGCCCGAGGAGCGGGGGGGCGCCGGGCTCGGCATGAGCGAGTTCTGCGCCGTGGCCGAGGAACTCGGCGCGGCCCTGGCGCCGGAGCCGCTGGTCGGCGCGGCGCTGTCGGCCCGGCTGCTCTCGGCCGTGGGCGCGGAGGCGCCGCTGGCGCGGCTGCTCTCCGGCGAGGCCCTGGTGCTGACCGCCTGGCAGGAAGCCGCCGGGCGGCTGGATGTGCCGGGCACCGCCGATGCGCCGCGCCTGTTCATCGGCCAGGCCGGCGGCGCCGAGGCCTTCCTGGTGCCGGTGCGCGAGGGCGACGGGCTGTCGCTGCGCCTGCAGCCGCGCGCGGGGGCCGACCTGACGCTGGAGAAGACGCAGGATGGCGGGTTCTTCGGCACGCTGCGCCCGTCCGGCGGGGAGAGCCTCGGCACGGTCGCCGTGGCGGAGGTGGAGGACGCGCTGGACGAGGCGGCCCTCGGCACCGCCGCCTACCTGCTCGGCGTCGCCGATCAGGCCTTCACGGTCACGCTGGACTATCTCCGCACGCGGCAGCAGTTCGGCAAGCCGATCGGCAGCTTCCAGGCGCTGCAGCACCGCGCCGCCGATCTCAAGATCCAGCTCGCCCTGACGCGCGCCAGCATCGAATCCGCCGCCGCCACGCTGGACCGGGAGGGTTCGCCGCGCGCCGCGCGCCGCGCCGCCGTCTCCCGCGCCAAGGCACGCGCCTCGGACACGGCGATGCTGGTGACCAAGCAGTCGATCCAGCTTCACGGCGGCATCGGCTACACCGACGAGGCCGACATCAGCCTCTATCTCCGCAAGACCATGGTGCTGTTCAACCAGTTCGGCCCGGCGGCGCTGCACCGCCGCCGCTTTGCCGCCGAGGCGCGGGAGGAAGAGGCATGAGCCAGTCCGCCGAGATGAGTTCCGCCGGCACCAACTGGGATGCGCTGTCGGACGAGGAGTTCCGCGCCGAGGTGCGGCGCTTCGTCGAGAGCGAGTATCCCGCCGAGCTGCGGAATCCGCAGCACCGGCTGCACTGGGAGCAGGGCCAGGCCTGGTTCGAGAAGGTCAAGGCCAAGGGGTGGGTGGCGCCGGGCTGGCCGCGCGAGCTGGGCGGCATGGGCCTCAGCGCCGCCAAGCAGATCATCCTGATCGAGGAGTATGAGCGGCATGGCGTGGCGCGCCTGCCCGATCACGGCGTGATCATGCTCGGCCCCCTGCTGATCCGCTTCGGCACCGAGGCGCAGCGGAGCCGCTTCCTGCCGCGCATCCTGGCGGGCGAGGACATCTGGTGCCAGGGCTATTCCGAGCCGGGCGCGGGTTCCGACCTCGCCTCGCTGCGCACAGAGGCGGTGCTGGATGGCGACCACTACGTGGTCAACGGTCAGAAGATCTGGACCACGCTGGCCACCGACGCCAACTGGATCTTCTGCCTGGTCCGCACCGACAAGACGGCGAAGAAGCAGGAAGGCATCAGCTTCCTGCTGATCGACATGAAGACGCCGGGCGTGACGGTGCGGCCGATCATCAATCTCGGCCTGCATGACGAGTTCTGCGAGGTGTTCTTCGACAATGTCCGCGTGCCGCGGGAGAACCTGGTCGGCCAGCCGAACAAGGGCTGGAGCATGGCCAAGGCGCTGCTCGGCTTCGAGCGCATCTTCCTGGGCTCGCCGCGCCAGTCGGGCTACGCGCTGGGCCGCCTGAAGAACCTGGCCGAGCGGATGGGCGTGTTCGACGAGCCGGACTTTCAGGAGCGCTACACGAGGCTGCGGTTGGATCTCGAGGACCACAAGGCGCTCTACGAGACCTATGTCGCCATCCTGCGGCGCGGCGAATCGCTTGGCCCCGACGTGTCCATGCTGAAGCTGCATCAGGCCGAGCTGTTCCAGCGCATCACCGAGGTGATGATGGACATCGCCGGAGAGAATGCCGGCCTGCTGGAGCCGATGGGCGGCAACCGGGATCTCCACCCCTCCGGCCAGTTCATCGAGGCGCGGCCGACGACGATCTACGGCGGCAGCTCCGAGATCCAGCGCGGCATCCTGGCCAAGAACGTGCTGGAGCTGCCCGGCTGATGCGCGGCGGAGGCGGCCGGTGACAAGGCCGCCCCGCGCGGAAGGAGGAATGATGCCGATCGCCCCGAACCGCCGCGGCCTTCTGACAGCCGCGGGCCTGCTCGCCCTGCCGGCCGTGGCGCGCGCCCAGCCGGGCACCACGGCGGACGCCCAGGGGGGCGCATGGCCGCAGCGGACCATCCGCATGATCATCCCCTTCCCGCCCGGCGGCACGACCGACCTCATCGGTCGCCTGCTGGCCGAGCAGCTCTCGGCGCGGCTCGGCCAGGCGGTGGTGGTCGAGAACCGCGGCGGGGCGGGCGGCAATATCGGCGCCGACGCGGTCGCCAAGGCGGAGCCCGATGGCTACACCATCCTGATGGCCTCGATCGGCACGGCGGCCATCAACTACGCCGCCTACGGGTCGCGCATGCCCTACCAGCCGAAGGACCTCGCCGCCGTCGGACTGGTGACGCGCGTCGCGAATGTCGTGCTGGCGGCGAAGGGGATGGCGATCACCGATATCGCCGGCATGCTCGCGGCGGCGAGGAAGGACCCCGGCGGGCTGAACTACGGCACCTCCGGCATCGGCGGCAGCCCGCATGCCTGCATGGAGCTGCTCAAGGCGCGCACCGGCATCGACATCCAGCACGTGCCCTATCGCGGCTCGGGCCCGATGCTGACGGAGCTGGTCTCCGGCCGGATCGAGCTGGCGATGGACAACATCCCCTCGGCGCTCAACTTCATCCGCGAGGGGCAGATCCGCGCGCTGGCGGTGACCAGCGCCATGCGCTCGCCGGTGCTGCCGGACGTGCCGACGCTGCAGGAGGCGGGGATCGCGGATTTCGACGCGGTCTCCTGGTTCGGCATCCAGGCGCCGGCCAGGACCCCGGCGCCCGTCGTGGCGCGGCTGGGACGCGAGATCGATGCGGTGGTGCGCGAGGCGGGGTGGACCCGGCGGATGCAGGACTTCGCCGCCGAGCAGCCACGGCTGACGCCGGAGGGCGGCACCACGCCGCAGGCTTTCGAGGTTTTCATCCGCGAGGAGATCGCGCGCTGGGCCGAGGTGGCGCGGGCCGGCCGTATCGTGGTGCAATGAGTATGGAACGCATGAGAAGGAGAGGCTGCCTGTGAGTATCCGAGGCAAGGCCTGCATCGTCGGCGCCTATGAGCATCCGACGCGCAAGGCCGAGGACAAGAGCACCGCGCAACTCCATGCCGAGGTGGCGCTGGGGGCGCTGCGCGACGCCGGGCTGACCCGCCGCGACGTGGACGCCTATTTCTGTGCCGGCGACGCGCCCGGCATGGGCCCGCTGAGCATGGCCGACTATATCGGCCTCGACCGGCTGAAGCATGTCGATGCCACGGATCTCGGCGGCTGCTCCTATCTGGCGCATGTGGCCCACGCGGCCGAGGCCATCGCCCTCGGCAAGTGCAGCGTGGCGCTGATCACGCTGGCCGGGCGGCCGCGCGCCGAGGGCATGGCGACCGGCACCGCGCCGCGCGCCGGCAATCCCGCGCAGCCCGACGTGCAGTTCGAATACCCCTATGGCGCGGCGATCGCGAACATGTACGCCATGTGCGCCCGCCGGCACATGTACGAGTTCGGCACCACCAGCGAGCAGCTGGCCTGGATCAAGGTCGCCGCCTCGCACCATGCGCAGCACAATGAGCATGCCATGCTGCGCAAGGTGGTGACGGTCGAGGATGTGGTGAACTCGCCGCTGGTGGCCGATCCGCTGCACCGCCTCGATTGCTGCGTCATCAGCGACGGCGGCGGCGCGCTGATCGTCACCAGCCCGGAGGTCGCCCGCAGCCTGAAGCGGCCTGTCGTCACGGTGCGCGGCGCCGGCGAGACGGTGAAGCACCAGATGGGCGGGCAGCTCGACCTGACCTATACCGGCGCGCGCTACTCCGGCGCCCGCGCCTTCGAGATGGCGGGCGTCAGGCCGGCGGACATCAAGTACGCCAGCATCTACGACAGCTTCACCATCACCGTCCTGCTGCAGCTCGAGGACCTCGGTTTCTGCGAGCGTGGCCAGGGCGGCAAGTTCGTCTCCGACGGCAACCTGATCTCGGGCGTCGGCAAGCTGCCCTTCAACACCGATGGCGGCGGGCTCTGCAACAACCACCCGGCCAATCGGGGCGGCATCACCAAGGTGATCGAGGCGGTGCGTCAGCTGCGCGGCGAGGCGCATCCGGCGGTGCAGGTGAAGAATTGCGACCTGGCGCTGGCGCATGGCACGGGCGGCTCGCTCGGCACCCGCCATGGCAGCGCGACGCTGATCCTGGAGAGGGAGTGAGGCCATGAGCGAACAGACCCCGAAGCGCGTGCCGCCGAGCCCGACCCCGGACGTCTCCACCAGGCCCTTCTGGGACGCGGCGCGGGACGGCAAGCTTCTGATCGGCCGCAACACCAAGACCGGCAAGGTGCACTACCCGCCGCGCCCCATCTGCCCCTTCGATGATGAGGGCGAGGTGGAGTTCGTGCCGGCCAGCGGCGAGGGCACGATCTATACCTTCAGCATCATGCGCGCGAAGGTTCCCTATGCCATCGCCTATGTGGAGCTGGCCGAGGGGCCGCGCATCATGACCAATATCGTCGATTGCGACTTCGACAGGATCGAGGTCGGGCAGAAGGTGCGCGTCACCTTCGTGCCCAGCGAGGGCGACGGCCAGCCCGTGCCCATGTTCACGCCCGTCTGAGCCAGGAAGAGGAAACGATCCATGTCCATGCTGGAAGGAAAGGTCGCCATCGTCACCGGCGCTGGCGGCGGAATCGGGCGGGAGATCGCCCTGGCCATGGCCCAGGCCGGGGCCAAGGTCGTGATCAACGACATCGGCGCCTCGCTGAGCGGGGAGGGCGATACCTCCGCCACGCCGGGCGAGCAGACCAAGGGCATCATCGAGCAGCGCGGCGGCACGGCGGTGACCAACACCGACAGCGTCGCCGGCTGGGACAGCGCCCGCCGCATCGTCGCCTCGGCCATCGAGGCCTTCGGCCGCGTTGACATCGTCGTCAACAATGCCGGCATCCTGCGCGACCAGATCTTCCACAAGATGACCGAGGCGGAGTGGCGCGCCGTCATCGACGTGCATCTCAACGGCAGCTTCTTCGTCTCCCGCGCCGCGGCCGAGCATTTCCGCGCCCAGGGCTCGGGCGCCTATGTGCACATGACCTCGACCTCGGGCCTGATCGGCAATTTCGGCCAGGCGAACTATTCGGCGGCCAAGCTCGGCATCGCGGCGCTGTCCAAGTCCATCGCCCTCGACATGCAGCGCTTCGGCGTGCGGTCCAACTGCATCGCGCCCTTCGCCTGGAGCCGCATGACCAGCTCCATCCCGGCCGAGACGCCGGAGCAGAAGGCCCGGGTCGAGAAGCTGAAGCGCATGACGCCGGAGAAGAACGCCACCCTGGCGGTCTTCCTGGCCAGCGACGCGGCGAAGGACGTGAACGGCCAGATCTTCGCGGCCCGCAACAACGAGCTCTTCATCTTCAGCCAGCCCCGCCCGGTGCGCAGCGCCCACCGCTCGGAAGGCTGGACGCCGGAGCTCATCGCGGAACATGCCTGGCCGGCGCTGCGCGGCCATGCCGTGCCGCTCGACCGGAGCCCCGACGTCTTCTCCTGGGACCCGGTCTGATCCATCCTGGCGGCGGAGGAAACCATGCGCATCACCCATGAGCTTGCCACTTTCGCCGCCGGTCTGCGGGCCGAGGCGCTGCCACCCGAGGTGGCGGCGCGGACCCGCGCCCTGGTGCTCGATCTGGTCGGCAACATCGTCCGCGCCCGGAAGGAGGCCGAGAGCACCCCGGCCCTCCTCGCCGCGGTGAAGGCGCTGGGCCTCGACAAGGGCGAGAGCCGGGTCTTCGCCGATACGGCGACCTACAGCCCGGCCGGAGCAGCGCTGATCAACGCCACGCTCGGCCATTCGCTCGACTTCGACGACACGCATGCGGTCGCCGTGGTGCATCCGGGGGCGCCGGTCATTCCGGCGGCGCTGGCGGCGGGCGAGATGACCGGCGCCTCGGGCGCCGAGGTGCAGGTGGCCATCGTCGCCGGCTACGAGGTGGCGCTGCGCCTCGCCCTGGCGCTGCCGGCGGGCGCGCATTACGATCGGGGCTTCCATCCCTCCGCGACCTGCGGCGCCTTCGGTGCGGCGGCGGCGGCGGGGCGGGTTTTCGGGCTGGATGCGGCGGGCATGGCCTCGGCGCTGGGAATCGCGCTCAGCCAATGCGCCGGCAGCCTGCAGTTCCTGGCCAACGGGGCCTGGACCAAGCGGTTCCAGGTCGGCTGGGCCGGCATGGCGGGCCTCGCCGCCGCCACTCTCGCGCGCGAGGGCTTCAAGGGCGCCGCCGATGCCATCGAGGGCAAGCACGGCTTCCTGCGCTCCTACGCACCGGATCCGAAGCCCGGGCGCGTGCTGCAGGATCTCGGCCAGGTCTGGGAACTGATGCAGACCGGCGTGAAGCCCTATCCGAGTTGCCGCTGGGGCCATGCCGGCATCGACGCGGCCCTCGCGCTGCGGGCCGAGCATGACCTGAAGGCCGAGGAGATCGAGGGCGTCACGCTCGGCATTTCCCGCGCCGGCATGCTGCTGGTGGGCGAACCCGCCGACCGCAAGGCAGATCCGCAGAACATCGTGGATGGCCAGTTCAGCGGGCCCTTCGTCATCGCCACGGCGCTGAGCACCGGCGCCATGGGCTGGGACAGCTACGCGCTGCTGCGCGACCCTTCCATCAGATCCATGATGCGCAAGGTGCGCTGCGAGAACGACCCCGAGATCGAGGCCGAGTTCCCGGCCAATATGTCCGGCAAGCTGACCGTCAGGGCGCGCGGCGAGACCTTCACGCGCAAGGTCATCGTGCCCAAGGGCGAGCCGGACAATTTCTTGACCGAGGCGGAGCTGCGCGCCAAGTTCAGCGGCCTGGCCGATGCCGTGCTGGGGCCGCAGGCGGCCGGGGCGCTGGCCGACACCATCTCCGGGCTCGATCGCCTGAACGACATTTCCCCCCTGTTGCGCAGCCCGGCCGAGGCGCTCTGAAGGATAGCGAGATGGACCATTCGATCGAGGATCATGCTGAGATCCGGCAGGAGGTGGCGAAGCTGTGCGCGCGCTTTCCTGGGGAGT